>CALLPZ010000515.1 GCA_938015405.1 uncultured Pseudanabaenaceae cyanobacterium | reverse complement strand
TCACGGGAGTATTGCTAGAAAACACAGGCCTTCCTATCCCTGGAGAAACCATCACACTAGTGGGGGGCTTCCTCGCAGGTAGCGATGACTTGAAGTACGAAGGTGTCCTACTCGCAACAATCGCAGGGGCGATCGCGGGTGATAATTTCGGCTACTGGCTAGGTCGTTGGGGCGGATGGTCTCTGCTCACCCGAATCGGTGCCTGGTTCAAGATTTCAGAAGAGCGACTATGGCAGGCCAGGGAGCAGTTCAGCCACAATGCCATGCAAGCTGTCTTCCTGGGGCGCTTTGTCACGCTGCTACGCATCTTTTCAGGCCCTCTGGCAGGCATTGCAGAAATGCCCTACGAGCAATTCCTGCTCTGCAATGCTGCAGGTGCTGTGGTCTGGGCAACTGCCCTAGTGAGCTTGGCCTATTTTGTCGGGCGGCTCGTATCTCTGGAACAGCTTCTGGTGTGGGTCTCTCAATTTGGCATCTTGGCCTTGGCTACAGTGAGCGTTTGGGGCATGGCTTACTGGCTGTTGAATCAACGTCAGGCTCAGTCATCAGACTCGTAGAAACGAGAGATACCGGACTCACAACAATTGGCTGGGCTGAAGAAACCTCAGCCCAGCCAAATAGGCGATCGCAGCCACTTACTTTAAGCGCTGCTCCTTAGCGATCTGCAGGAATCTGCTTCACAGATTTAAGAAGCAACACCGACAGGTTTCGGCTTGAGCTGCTTGCTCCAAGCAATTGAAGGTCGCTCAGTCAGCCACCACAAAGCAGTTGCGGCAACAAGCGAGGTCACAATAGCTCCCAACAAGATTAAACTCTCTGCCAAAATCCCAGAACCTAGAAATTTTTGACCGATGAAAATGGTGGCTCCAGCAACAGGAACGTGAATCAGATAAAGGCTGTAGGAGATACGGCCTAAGAACTGCATCACAGCGTCGGACAACCATTGGCTGAGGTACTGAAACTGAGCAACTTTCAGCAACCCAATCGCTGTCGCCACAGCCATCATGGCAAAGTAATCCTGATGCACCACCGAACCCGTCAAAATAACAGCGCTATAGCCGTAAAACAACACAGGGGGCAAACGTTGTGCCCAACACCAGTAGGCAAACACGCCGAGCAGAAAGGCATAGCCTTGATGCACAAACCAAACTGGCCGGACTGTCGCCTCAATAAACAAAGGACAAATCGCAGCTGCAAAGCCCCCGATGAAGAACATCAACTGACTGGTGCGCTGATGAAACCGTTCTGTAGTGTCGCTCAAATTCGAACGTTTGCTGTAACGCTGAGCAAACCACAACAGGCCACAAAACAGCAGATAAAACTGCATTTCTAAGCAGAGAGTCCAATAGACATCGCTAATTTGGCCCAGACCTAGCACATCTTGTAAATACAATAGATGTCCAGCTAGAGCGGGCAAAGTCGGCAATGGGAACGGTGCGCCTTTGAGCTGAGCAGCCAAAATATTGAGTGCAATAACAGCAATAATTGACGCGTAATAAGGCGGGCTCAAACGCACCCAACGACGCAGGGTAAAGTTTTTGAGATAGCCTGCATCAATGGTGACCTTGCGCAGCGAGTAACTAATCACAAAACCGCTCAACACAAAGAAAATTGCGACTCCCAAACTCCCTTTCTCAAATAGGGCAATGCGCAGGGGAGGCGGCATGGCCGCTGCAAAGGCAGGCACACTATCCGCACCCACGTGAAAGAAAACCACCCAAAGAGAGGCTAAGCCTCGTAAGCCATCTAAAAAATAGAAATGTGTTGGACGAGGCTTTGCAACTGTCGTCGAACTCGAAAGTGCAGGAGCAACCATCTAGATAACCATCGCTAGAACTGAAATGAGCAGACCCTGTTATTCCTTGCAACGCTTGCGAGGATTCATGTTGCTCAATCGTTCTGTTCTAGTTCTAGCTCTCCCCAATTTCGAGAGACCCTTACCCAAGATTCATAGCACTACCAACGATGCCTAGAGACACAAAATAGAACGTGTTTCAGCGACCTATAGATTATTCATGACAGAGATTTTTCAACCCTTGGCATAGTTAAAAACACGCATGGTGAGAAAGACATAGCTATCCAAGAGAGCCAAGAATTCTATCGCTTAAGTAATTCTATGTCCAAAGAATAGACTCACATCGTGATAAGCAATTAATCCCCTTATCAGTCTCTCCACAAATGAAAATTTAATCGGACGTTATATATCCATAGAAACATTGAATGCGATGTCTCAAGACAAGTTTTGAGGCCTTACAAAAGTCCCCCTGTAAATGCTGAGAGACATTCACAGGAGGACTTAGATACGTATCACTAAAGCTTGAAAGTCATGCGCAGCTCACTACTGCAACCTGACTCCAAACGTCTAGGAAGAATGCTTACCGGACCAAATCCGCGTAGACATGCCCCAAATGTAGATAAAGCCCTCAGCTGCCTTATGGTCAAACTGATCATCTTCGCCATAGGTAGACATCGCTTCACTATAGAGAGAGTTCTCAGATTTACGGCCAACAATCACCGCATTGCCCTTGAAGAGCTTGACCCGCACCGTACCGCTGACCAACTTCTGTGTATCAGCAATAAATGCATCCAGCGCCGTCTTCAGGGGGCTGTACCACTGGCCGTTGTAGACCATCTGGCCGTAGGTCTCCTCAATCCCACGCTTGTACTGGGTCACATCACCCGTAAGGGTTAGGCTTTCCAGATCGCGGTGGGCATGAACCAAGGTCAGCAAGGCCGGGGCTTCGTAGATTTCCCGAGACTTAATACCCACCACACGGTTCTCCAACATATCGATGCGGCCTACGCCATTGTCACCGGTCAATTGGTTGAGCTTGGTCACCAACGCAACAGGACCCAAGGCCTCACCGTCGAGGCCCACAGGAATGCCCTTCTCAAAGTTGATTTCCACATAGGTGGGTTCATCCGGCGTATCAGCGATCGCCTTCGTCATTTCATAGACTTCTTCCAGGGGCTCAGTCCAGGGATCTTCCAGATGCCCCGTCTCAACGCTGCGACCCAGCAAGTTCTTGTCGATGCTGTAGGGGGAGGACTTTTTAACAGGCACGGGAACGCCATGCTTCTCGCCATACTCAATGGCGGTAGGGCGATCGAAGCCCCACTCCCGAGCCGGTGCCAAAACCTTGATATGGGGGTTCAGCGCCGCGATAGAAACATCAAAGCGCACCTGGTCATTGCCTTTGCCGGTACAGCCATGGGCCACGGCATCAGCGCCATATTTTTCAGCCGCTTCCACCAAAAGCTTGGCAATCAGGGGACGCGCCAACGCAGTCGACAGGGGATAGCGATTCTCATAGAGCGCATTTGCTTGAATCGCAGGGAAAGCATAATCGCGCACAAAGGATTCCGTAGCATCCTCAACGAGAGAAACCGACGCACCAGCTGTCAGTGCCTTCTTTTGAATCGGACCGAGCTCTTCACCTTGCCCCAAATCTGCAGCGAGGGTTATGACCTCTTCAACACCCCATTCATTCTTCAAGTAGGGAATGCAAACTGATGTATCTACCCCACCGGAGTAAGCCAAGACAACCTTCTTCGCACGCCCCATACTGTCTCCTAAAGATCGTAAATATTGAACAGAACCATCCGTTGGTAGTGAACCAAAGGCGAGTTGGCAGACTCTATATTACAGCTCGTTTCACTGCTATTGCACTTTGTCGGAAGATAGGCTTCCAAGCACCATAAAGAGTCGACCAGGGTTGTCAATCTATACAGCATGAAGCCCTGGCCTACACTGAGGTTCTACACTAGTAGAGAAGTCTAATCGCATCTGTCTTCGAGCAGAGAATATTGGACAGATCACTGCTCGCTCATTGTTGGAGCCCCCAGAAGCCCCATGATTACGGCTGTCATTGTCACTAATTGTTTGCTGGCACTCGCCTGCATCGTCTTTGCATGGCGACTGTGGAACTTGCGCCATAGCCTGCGCCAGTTGCGCTGGATGATGGGCGATGTGGCTCACAACACCGAAGCATCTCTCCAAGGCGCCACTGATGCCATCATCGCTGGGCAGCAGAGTACGCAACGGCTCCAATGGCGTTATCGTCACACCCGTAATCAATTGGCTCAGCTACAGCGCTTGCTGATTGTGGCGAGCTGGGGACAAGGGCTGTTGCTTAAGCGCAGGCAACGGCTAAAAGGATAAGGCGCATCAAAAAGAGCAGTCGAAGTTCTGGCGATCGCCACGAGGCGCCATGCGGAATGGCATACTAGCCTTCTCTAGCAAAAGGCAATTTCACTCGCTGCAGACTGTTCACCAGAAAGTACAGCCTGAGTCAGCCTTAGCCCACCCCAAGGGGCCCGGCAAAAGGCACAGTTAGACAACGATATCGAAAAGGGGTCAAGGCCATGTCTAAACAAAAATCTGGTGGAGGCTTACTCGGTGGCATCCTGATCGGCAGTGCCGTTGGGGCCGTTGCCGGACTGCTCATGGCACCCAAAACGGGCCGCGAAACCCGTCGCCTGCTGCGCAAGTCTGCGGATGCTTTGCCTGAACTCGCCGAGGACCTAGCCACGAGCGTCCAAATCCATGCCCATCGACTCTCCGGCAATGCCCTCAACAATTGGGATGGCACCTTAGCTCGGCTAAAAGATGCCGTTGCCGCAGGTGTCGATGCTGGCCTGCAGGAGAACAACCGCCTCAATCGCAACTCATCCGAAACAGCGACATCACCAGAGCCCGAGGCGGCTCCCACTTCAGACCTCCATTCCTAAGGCAAATCAGTGCATAATCCTTTGCTCTGGCTAGGCCTGTCATTCTTTTTAGTCGCCGTTTGTTTGGTGGCCGTACTTCTGGTGGCTATCCCTGTCATGCAAGAGCTGTCCCGCACCGCCCGTAGCGCCGAAAAACTCCTAGACATGTTGTCTCGAGAACTGCCCCCAACCCTGCAATCCCTCCGTGCTACTGGGGATGACCTCAGCGAACTCTCGGGTCAGGTCAACGAGGGGGTCCGCAGCGCTAGCCAAGTGGTCACTCAGGTAGACCAAGGCCTAGAAAACGTGAGAACCCAAGCAGAAAGCGTCAAACGAGGCGGCCTCAGCCTCTTCGCTGGAATCCGAGCAGCTTGGCAAGAATGGAAGGAGCCCCATGGGGAGTATGAAGAGGAATATTACCAACCAGCTGCCTACGAGTCCTACGAAGAAAACGAGCCAGACAGGGCCAATAAAACCATAGAGCCGGACTCTAGGGTGCAGCACCAATCAACACAAGCGCCCTCTCCAGAAGAAACCGGAGAGAGCGAAAGTACATTTCTAAGTTCAGAGAAATTGGAGATTAGTTCCTCAACCTCCGTGGCACAGACCAGTCAACGTACCGCAGAAGAGCAGCGCTAAGAGCCTTGGTCCATCAACTCGAGCCAGTAATCCCTTCGTCAAGCAAGCCTAGGAGACTTCACTCATGACGCGATCATCCAGGCTAGGCATGGGATCACTAGGTGGAGTTTTGGGTCCAGCCGCAGGTCCAGGCAGGTGCTTGCGCAACAAATCAGAGCGATGTTCAAAGACATCCTCCTCGGAAAAGCGCTGACCGCTCAAAACGGCAGATTGAATCAATTGAACTAAGCGATCGCGATCCTGCGCCAAGGCAATGACACGGTCTGCCAATTGCTCCCACTGATGAATCTCCACAAATTCGCCACCACCATGAGGTGTAACCAAGCCTTCCGGATAGGCACTGTGATAGCCCAGAATAGGCGTTCCGACGACCAAGGACTCTACCAAACATCGAGGAGACTCAGGGGTCTTATGGCAGAACATCAACAAGTGGCTGCGGCGCATGGCTGCCAGGACCTCACCATGGTCTCCAACAAAACCTGGCATTTGGATGCAATCGGAGAGC
>CALLPZ010000514.1 GCA_938015405.1 uncultured Pseudanabaenaceae cyanobacterium | reverse complement strand
AAACTGGCTTTACTCTTTAAACCAGATTTCAGGGTCACGGCTCTGTCGAAATAGACCTATATCCTTATGGAATCAGTTGGCCCAGCTTCAGATATCCAGCCTCCAATTTCAGAGTTGGATGTAACTGTTTCAGACACAGTAAGGGACGAGTCTGCTTCCCAAGTCCCTGACTCTTCCTCTAGGCCAGAGGCTGAATCGAGTAATTCTGCTTCGCCTATCAACATAAACAAACCGAAATCCTTCTGGCCTGCTGCCATTTTGGCTATGGCTGTAGTGCTAGTGGGAGTCGGTTGGCGGGTCTATAAAAAGACTCAACAGGCTGGAGTGGCGGATACCAGTGCGGATACAGAGCTGGTGCGAGCTGAGAGTCGACTGCCCGTGCGGATCGCGAAAGCTACTACGGGGCTAGCCCAGGAATGGGTTTTTGATGAGGGAACGGTTTGGCCCGTGCAGCGGCGCGTGCTGAATTTTGAGGCCAGTGGGGAGGTGACTTACATTGCCCGTCCTGGGGGGCGGGAGTTGCGGGAGGGCGATCGCGTTCCCAAAGGTGAACTACTAGCCCAGATCGACGATCGCAATCAAAATGCCTCCATCACCACCGCCAATGCTGATGTCCAGGTTGCCATTCAGCAGGAGCAGCAGGCGGAGGCCAGCTTGGCCCAGGCTAAAGCCAGGGAACGTCAGGCCTTGGCTGATCTGGACCTACAGCGCACGGAGTTGAAACGCTACCAGGAACTCTATGACTCTGGCGCGGTTTCTGCCAGCGATCGCGACATCTATCTCAACCGCGTCATCCAAGCGGAAGCGGCCCTCAGCAGTGCTGAACAGGATGTGCGCTCCGCTGAAAACGGCATTCGTTCGGCGGAGGCTCAAATTGAAGCCGCCGGGGCCAAGCTCAAACAAAGCAGCGTCGCCCTCGAAGATACCCAGCTGGTCTCTCCCATTGATGGCCTGCTGGCCTATATCAATATTCGGGAGGGGGAATATTGGACCGCATCTCGACTCGATTCCTCCAGCGATCAGCGACTGATCGAGACAGCCCCCATGGTGGTGGTTGATCCCAATAGCTTTGAAGTCACTCTGGAGGTGCAATCGGAGTTGGCTGACGATGTGCGGGCGGGGCAGTTGGCCTACGTGGTGTTGGAGAATGAAGTGAGTGCGGCCCAGGCGGCCGGGGCCAGCAACAATACGCTGCTGAAGCTGGCTGAGGAACGGGGCAGTCGAGGAGCGGTTTTTTCAGTCAGTCCCTCCTCGGCCCCAGGCAGTCGGGGTACCAAGATTACCATTCGCGATTTGACCGCGCTGGATCGTTTGAAGGTGGGCGGTCGAGTTTACGTCTGGTTAGAGGTGGCGGCGAAGTCCAATGCGGTTTTGATTCCCTTTAAGGCGATCGTCCTGCGCGACCAGCAAGCCTATGTGTTTGTCGTCAACGATGACGATACCGTAACCCGCCGCGAAGTCACGCCAGGCGTGGAAGGATTGACCGGCGTTGAGATTCTCTCTGGGGTGACGGCAGGTGAAAAGGTGGTGATTGAAGGGGGGAATCGCCTCGTTGAAGGGGCTCCGGTGGATGTTGTGGATGTGGGAGGTGTGCGATGAGCCAGTCCTCTTCTCCTTCCCAGGCTGAGGGTGCTGCCTCGGGGGCTGGCGCGGCTGATGCCATGGCTCCAGCCAGCCTTGCCCAAGCTGCAGCGACGACCACTGAGCCTGCCAAGTTTATCTCTGCTGAGGAGGTTCCGGCAGAACAGTCATCTCCAGTGGCTTCGCTGTTGAAGTTCTTCTTCACCGAGCAAATCTTTGCCATCCTGCTTTGCTTCATGCTGATCATGGGGGGCTTGATGGGCTATTTCTCCATGGTTAAAGAGGGTGATCCTGAGATCAACATTGCCCGCGCCATGATCACCACGACCTGGGGTGGTACGGATGCAGAAACCATTGAGAATCAGGTCACGGACAAGCTAGAAGAGGAGATCAAAAGCCTCCAAGGGCTAGATGACTTCACCAGCGCCACGTTTAATTCGTTCTCCATTATTAATGTGGCCTTTAAGGCCGAAGCCCCAGTCGCGGAATCGATCCAGGCACTGCGGGGCAAGGTGGATGATGCTGAGTCGGAGCTACCGGCAGAGTCTACGGGCCGAGAAAAGCCCGCCTTTGAGCAGCTATCTCAGCAAGATGCTCCGGTTTTGACCCTGGCCCTGCGGGGGGAAGGACTCGATATCGCCTTGCTCAGTCGGGTCGCTGATGATCTGCAGGAGCGGCTGGAGTCAGTCAAAAATGTCCGTGAGGTCAATCTGGGGGGCCAGCGGGATGAGGTCATTCATATTCAAATGATCCCGAGTCGTTTGACCACGCTAGGCATTTCCGCCACTCAAGTTCGCGATGCCATCCAGGGGGGTAATAGTGACGCCTCCTGGGACCTGGTTCGGGATGAAGACTTTGGGGCTCAGGTTCGCCTCTATGGTCGATTTCGCACCCTGGAAGATCTAAAAAATCTGCCCGTAACCCGCTTGGATGACAGCCGCATTGTTTCCCTGTCTGAGGTGGCCGAAATCTACCGTGGCTTAGAGCGAGAAACCCAGCGAGCCTTTGTCAGTTGGGAGGGCAGTGAGTTTAGCCCCACGATCAACCTGGAAGTGGTCAAGGTTGCAGGCAGCGACACGATCCAGGTGATCGATGATGTTCTGGCGGACATGGAGTTGGCTCAGCAAGATCAGAATCTCTGGCCCTATGGCATG
>CALLPZ010000513.1 GCA_938015405.1 uncultured Pseudanabaenaceae cyanobacterium | reverse complement strand
TGAAAACTGGTCGGTGTATAACACTGCACGTCCAATTGATCACAGCCATAGGCTGGAATTTTGTCAACTTGAAAAGGCTGAATACTGCAGAGAATTTCTTTGTCGTATTGCGCACGTAATAACTGGAAGTCTTGTTGGGAGTAGTGAGTGAAGAAGTGATCATCTACTTGAATCCCATCAGCATATTCTGCTTCTTCGATGATATCTTCCATGCTCATGGAGCGAAGCTGGGGCGATTGAATCCACACAATCGGGGAGAGGTTATGTTGTTTGGCAGATTCAGAGACTTGTTGGCGCATCTCCGTATCGACATGGCGATAGTCTAGGAAAACATAGTCGTACTGCTCCTTTTCCATTCGAGCCATGACGGAATCTATTGTTTGGTTGGAGGAGTGAAACCAAATCTGAGGCTTGGAGAGCCAGGTCCCATTGGGAGTGGCATTTGCTGCCAAGGGAAGGCTAGCCAGAACAGCCCCCGCACAAAGACCAATTCCTCGGAGCATCCGACGGCGAATAGAAGGCTTAATGTTCTGGCAGGTCATCATGTTTAGCTGGGAAATCTCGGGTTAAAGAAGCAACGAATGGCAGCATGTTTTCCGCATTTTAATTAGGGAATTTATACCCCTAATTAAAAAAAATAAACCCCTTTTAGGTTTAGTGAAAATAGCTTTCTAATTGCTGATTTAAAGCGTGGATAATGTGAGATTCAATCTTCTATCTCCGTATTCCGGAGGCTTAAGCTAGCTGAAAACACTGAATCTTTTGAGATACTGAGAAGCCAACTCTGTGGGCTTCTTTTATTTATTTTGAGGCGAAGGCAAATCCCTACAGCGCTGCTTTGGCTGTGAGGACGGTCTCTCTATGAGTCAGTTACAAGGATCTTGCGAGGGGTGAAGCAAATGGCTTCAGACCTCGCTTACAGTACAAAGTTCAGCTTTAGACATCCACACTTTGGCTGATAGAACTTGGGGAGAGTGGGAGTGATACTACGCGATCGCGTCCCTCTCCTTTCGCTAAATACAGGGCTTGATCAGCTCTGGCGATCAGCGTATCCATGGAAACTTCAGTAGAGGCTAGGCAGCAGCTCACTCCAATGCTCAGCGTCACACGGCTTGCCACAGATGATGTTCGATGGGGAATCTCCATATCTTTGAGTGCCGCGCGCATATTTTCGGCCACTCGTACGCCACCTGCGAGATTCGTCTGGGGTAGAACCACAACAAACTCTTCGCCACCGTAGCGTGCAACTAGATCTGCTGGCCGCTTCAATACCATCTCCATTGCCCGAGCAATCTGCCGCAAGCAGGTATCTCCTGCTGGATGGCCGTAGGTATCGTTGTAGAGCTTAAAGAAATCAACATCACAGAGTAACAAGGACAGTGGCTGATGATTTCTCAAATGCTGTAGCCACACCGTATCCAAATATTCTGTGAAACGTCTGCGATTCGCCACCTGGGTTAAATCATCAATACGGATGGAGCGCTGCAATTCCTTGTTGGCTTGCTCCAAAGCTTGGGTACGGTCCGCGACTCGCTGCTCCAGCTCCAAGTTTGCCTCGGCTAGGTTACTAAAGGAATACTTCAGTTGTTGAACCATCTGATTGAAAGCTTGAGCCATGAGGTGTAGCTCTCTAATATGTGGGCTTTCCACCGTTTGGGTTAATGCACCCTCTCGAAACTCTTCACTCAACGTCGCCTCTAAGGCAAGCGCCTGGGAGGCTTCACTCAATCGGGCAATGGGTTTAACTAGCCAGTGCGAGGTTGCTATGCCAAAGAGCGCTGCAAGGCCCAAAGAGCCTACGCATAACAGCAGCGTTGTACGGTTGTTGGCTGCCACATGCTCCGTAAAGTCTGCTTCAGGGATGATTACCACCATGAGCCAATCAATGCCCATTTGATGGTTGATGGGGGTCACTTCCACAAACTGCCGCTGACCATCGACCATTAGGGTGAGCTGCCGAGCAGACTGAATCTGGTCAAAGCCAGGAAATTGCTTCAGCAACTGTTCTGCTGTGCCTTGGATGAGCTGGTTGCTACTCTGGAGAGCAGGAAGGCGACTTTCTCCTTCCTTGGTAATGACAAATGGAGGTTCTGTGGAAGAGCTGGCGACAACCTCTCCCGATCGCTCAATGATAAAGACCTGGCCAGAATCACTTACCTGAATCTGTTGCAGGAACTGACTAATATCAGCCAAGGTGATGTCAGCTGCTAGCATTCCTAGCAGCTCATTGAACGGATTATAGAGCGGAACCACTCGGGTGATTCCTAGGGAAGGCGGCTGAGAGAAGACATAGATCGGCGACCAGGTGGGCTGTCCTGCCTTTAAGGCTGCGCGATACCAAGGGCGCGATCGCGGGTCATATTCATCATTGCTGAGCCGCTCTACTCGTTCTCCCACGCCATTGAGCTGATAAACCGACCGTCGGGGAGCCGTCTCTGCATCGCGCAGGCGTAGGGTTGTCAGTTCTTCAGACTGTTGCCACACCCCAATAAACTCACCCTGGGGGTTGGCAAAGTAAACATAGGGAACCGCTTCAGACAGCTGAGTTTGCTGCCAAAAATATCGCGCTAAGCTATCAAAGTCATTGATGTCCAAGTTGCCCGTTTCAATGGCAGCCTGATTAACCTGAAGAAAGAGAGACGGAGTGTTGGTGTAATTGTGAACGTGCTTTTCAATATGAGCCGTGACCTCTTCGCTCAAACGAATGGCCATCGCTTCCACTGTTTTTTGACCGTTACGCCAAGAAAAATAGCCGGTTAAGCCCACGACTGCAGCAATCTGCAAGAGAAAAGGAATAATCAGCACAAAGCGGAGCGGAATGGCACGGGGCTGCGCTGGGGGCTGGCTAATGGATGACGCCGACTCACGATCTTTGAACAATGGACAGAACAGGGACTTACACAGATTAGAACTGTAACAACAGAACTGTGGGTTGCTTACAGGGATTGTTATCGTTAGTAGTATAAACGCCGACTTCACCTACTCAAGCCGTAGTCTTCACAGGGGACTGCTGGATGAGATCTTAGAGCGGGGTATCGGTGAGCCATCAGGGCTGATTCAGTCCCAAATGAGACAGGCTGAAGCCACGATGGAATCGTTGAAATGTTGCTGTCCCTGGACGGGGGCGATACCGTTTCTTTTGAATCAACCCTAGATGAATGCCCCTCGAGTTGGCCTGTAACAAATTGGGAAGTCAGATCTAAATCTCTACAGTTCTCAGCCCATTCATAGACAAGGCAACCCCAAGCCGCTTTGATCAAAGCAGTCTTTTCCCTGTCCGGACCCATGCAAAGCTTCCCAAAACTCAAGCTCATCGCTGTGGGTAAGGTCAAAAAATCCTGGATTCGTAGCGGTCTTGATGTCTATAGCGGCAGGCTGCCTGAACTCAGCATCACAGAAATCAAGGACTCCACGCCGGAAAAAGAAGGCGATCAGGTGCTCTCCATGCTGCGAGGCGAAGATCGTCTCATAGCCCTTTCCGAAGAGGGGAAGACCTTTACCTCAGTCAAGTTTGCCAACTTCCTGGGAACTGCTCCTTCCAACCGACTGATTCTGTTCATTGGCAGCGCCTCTGGCCTCAGTCCCCAGGTGAAGCAGCAGGCCCACTCTCTCCTCAGCCTGTCTCCCATGACCTTTCCCCATGAGCTGGCTCGTTTGATGCTGGTAGAGCAGCTCTATCGTGCCAAAACCATTTTGCAAAATGGAAACTACCACAAGTAGCTGTCAGCCAAAATCCTCAATGGCTGAATCTTGCAGAACGCCTGAATAGGCTCCCAGCCTGTGAAGCTTCCGGCTCACATAGCTCCTAGCCGTGGCATTGCTTAAACTTTGTGCCACTGCCACACCAACAGGGCTGATTGCGCTGGGGCTTGTAGTCCGGTAGTTGGTCACCATCCACATAGAACCAACGCCCCTCCTCTTGCACAAACCGCGATCGCTCATGCATTTGCGCCAGTTGGGGCGTTTCAGTCCGAGCTGTTCCCAGTAAGCCCGCCATGCCCGCCATCGGCTTCGCCAGCCCATACACCGCGACAAATTCCACGATGCCTCGCTCATCCTCGGGCTGTCCTGCTTCTGTCTGGAGCACTTGCAAATGGAGCCAGCGAGTTTGTTTTAAGCTGCGCTGTAATTGGAGCTTTTCCCCTCGCTGGCGCTGGGAGCTGTGGAGCGTGTCTAACAAGTAATCGACTTGGCCCAGGGCATAGGCCGTGAACCGCGATCGCATCAGTGCCTCTGCTGTGGGTGCCCACTGGTCACCTGTGACGTAGCGCCCGCAGCAATCCTCTAGCGTAGCCTTCTGGCCACAGGGACAAGGCTTTCCATCCACCATTGCGTTTTCCCAAACGATGCCTCTCAAAAGTTACAACGTCTTGCCCCGATGCTGGCCAGAAGTTTCTCTAGGTCATGCCCTGGAGCCAGGCTTAAATCATGTCTTGAGATGCTCTCTCTCAGTTTGCTGGTTTGTTGCGGGGCCGCAGTAGGGCAGCTAGTGACAGCGCCGACAGGGTTTGGAATATGAGCCAAGCCACAATCACCGAAACAACGATGCTGAGCAGTAGCGGTGTCATATTCACCAGACGAGCCAGGCCATCTAAGTGGGGTAAGAGAAACTGGAACGAGAGTCCCCCAACTAGCCAAGCCACCATCCCGCTGAATCCTGTGCTCGCAATCCAGCGCTGAGCTTTGCGCATCCGCCCATTCAAAATCGCAAATTGCGATAGACCTAAGAAACCAAAGCCACAGCCTACTCCCAGGGTTGTGCAGGCGATACTCAGCAGCTGCCCTGTGCCCCCTTCTGTTTGGCCCAAACTATCCGCATAGCCTGCCAAATTCAGGGCGGAATGACCGACAAAATGGACAATGACTGCAATAAAAAAACCAATCAAACAGCCCAGGGGCGTAATCAACTGCCATCCCCCTACGGTCTTGAGATAGCGGCGCAACATCCGAGTTTGGGCATAGCCAATTACGAGGCCTGCGATGGGGAGCCCTACGATTAGCTGTAGGGCCAAGAGAATCGCTAAAGCAAACCCACTCAGCTGTGCCATGCCGGTCATGCTGGCGACGACTGGAATAAATAGGGCTGATACCGCTGCGGTGATGCCCAGGGTGGCCAGGGTGCCGAATAGCCCAGCGACAAACCACTGTCGAGCAATGACAGCCCGACTGGGCATGGGTAAGCGGGTTCTGCTTGGGGCTGAATCTTGGCGGGAGTTCTGCTGGGTTTGCAAGTCAGGCCCGGCGATCGCGGCTACATCTGCTTCAAACCGCTCCTCCTCATCCCGCCGGAAATCATCACCCTGCTCGGCAAACTGCGGCTCTACGGCTCTCTCTCGAGCCATGGGAACTGCCACCAGGGGAGGCCTGTCAGAAAATGAAGCTTGCCCAGCTCCCGCCATCACCGGTTCTCGCTGGAAGGCTTGAGTCCGGTAAGGCCGTAAAGCCACTGCAGCACTCCAAAGCGGCTGAGTCTGGCCCAACTCCACGGCCACAATTTCCACCCGGGCAATGAGCGGACAGCCCAGGCGTCCTAAGGCATGCTCCACATAATTCACAAATCCGTCTCGACTCAGCAGGGTCTCCCCTTCCAAATGCAGCCGCAGACAATCCAGCTCCCGCGAGACTTGAACCGTTAAGCCTCGGGCCTGAAGCTGCTGATTCATTAGCTGGGCGATGGCAAAGGCATCACCGGCCTTTGCTTGACCTAAAAGAGTAGAAACCGCCATGGAGATGCTGGATAAAGGTACGGCACATAACACGGGTCAGATCACTATGTGCATCACTGAGGACCGTCATTGTCTATCAACCTTCGCGGCGGCGGGATGTGAATCGCGATTTCATCATCTGTACGCTTACGCTGGGTCCTAAATCAGGCTAAACAATAGCTTCTCTAGGAGAATTTGCCCACAACCGAGTCTATGCCGTCTCACTAGGCCTGTCTGCTGGTCCAAAGCCCTGCCCAATACAGGGCCCACAACACCCTTTTCCCAAGCTACAAAGCCGTCATCAGAGAATGACCATTAGGACTCGATGAGCTTAGGCCTAACTAAAGTAAAAGTCCCACCTGCGTTACTCGCAAATGGGACTTCTGTATCAGATTTTGTACAAGCCGTTGCTTTCTTTATCGCCCTTGAGTGATCGCCCAAACCACCATTTCCCTGCCTAAGCTGCATCTGTAATTATCTTTTTATATTGCAAGGGCACGCGGCACCCTCGCATAAATGGAGAACGGTAGGAGAGCTTCAAGCTCTTGGCCCGATAGGTCTTGGCAGGAATCCCAATATCCGCCAAGATCAGCTCCCCCGTTTTATCAGGATGTAGCCCCGTCTTTGGCAAAGCCAGGGTCATGGTCCAGCGAGCCTGCATCACTGCTCCCGGCGTATTGCCCTGGGTGGCATCCATGCCCGATGGAATATCCAAGGACAACACCGGTCCAGCCGAATGGTTGGCCCATTGAATGAGGCTCAGGTCATTGCCTTGGGGAGCCTTGGGAACGCGGCAGCCCATGAGAGCATCCACAATCAAATCGATGGGTTCATGCTCCAGTGGCCAGCGATCGCTGAGCAGCTCAGCTACCGTGACCTCTACCCCAGGGCTGTCCTGGAAGAGGTGATATTGCCAGAGGGAAATATCCGTCAACGCTGCAGCATTGGAAAGACAGAGGTAAACCTCGAGTCCTTGATTGGCCAAATGCCGGGCGGCGCAGATACCACCGCCACCATTCATGCCGCCGCCCGCCAACACCACAACCCGTGGGGATGAGCTGCTGACAGAAACCTTATCTGCCTCTAACGAGACTTTAGGCTTCGAGGTGGACTGGAGACAATCAACGGCTTGTAAGGCCAAGTGACGACCCGTATTTTCCATCATTTGAAACCGATTAGGACCGGTTTCTTCCAAGGCAATCCGATCAACTTCAACCATCTGGTCCGCAGTCACCGCAGGGACTGACAGGCCACTCTCGGTCAAAAACATTGGGGACATAGCAAAGGAGGGGCTTGTGAAACACAAAATGGCAGTATCGGGCGATAACTAAAGCACCAATGACAACTTAGTAACCTCTGATTAAGACGAGGATGCTATTTATACAAGCTGTACTACGGTTAGTGTTCCAAAATTAGCCATCAAACTATTTGAAGATTCACCGAACTTTCAGCAACAGTCTGTAAAGAAGAGATTTTTTTCTCGCATCATCGAGATTTGGGAGCCCTGATGAAACGGACGAAATGGCCCATAGGAAACACTTAGATAGGGCTTGTATCGAGCCAGAAATTACAGTGCGACAAGGACCTTCTAGGGCTCAAGCATGTTCCACTTCCGCCCACTCCACCCCACCTAGAGGCAAGTTCAAGTATCGCTAGGTTAAGTAACGGATTGTCAGGAATTGCCAGCTTTACGGCTGTAGCTTTGCCTAGACCCATGCTTCTGCCAGTTCTTTTTGATCGCTCGAATGAGACAGATTCGACCGTGTGACGTCATGAATGCGACCTCTAGTCCTACCCTCTCCCTAGCCTTATCCACCGAGACTCTGCCTCGGATGGGTCCCCCTGGCCGACGTTCCCAAAAGGATTGCTTTGTCCCACGATCGGCCACTGCCTTGGGCAACGATCTTGGATTTTCCGCAGCTAGTCAGCGCCTTGCCCAACGGCGCTCCGCCGTAAGCCATCAGGGTAGCCCCCTGTCAGAAGCCATGCAGTCTAACCTTGCCTATCTCCTCCCCGCAGGCCATGCCGTCTCTGGTTATCTCCAGGGGGGGCAGTCTAAATTGATGTCTGCCACGCCTCGCAAAATGTTGCAGTACCGAGCTTTAGCTGAGGCTGATCTGGAGCGATCGCAGCTCACAGTTCAAGACCAGTTTGAGGCCCACGACCTCGATCACTTGCTGTTAAGGGACCTGGCCCAGCAGCTTCAGCGATATCCCATTGGCCGGGCAGACCTAGTTAAGAAGACGCTGCGCTTCTTTCCTGAACAGCCCCTCTATGTTTTGCTCGTCACCCCTGTCGTGGCTCAAGCCAGCACTATTGCCGCTAATACTTCGGAGTTCACCCTGGGGACCCAGATTGCCCAGGAACTCAGCTTCAGTCGTGAACTGTTGGTTTGCCTCACCTGCCAAACAGAACCGGATTTAATTCATCGCATCCAAGCACAGTCCCCAGGCAATCTGCTGGACGATTAAGACCGCATGCCAAAACACTGGGCTAATCGTTC
>CALLPZ010000512.1 GCA_938015405.1 uncultured Pseudanabaenaceae cyanobacterium | reverse complement strand
CCAGTCAGTCGGGCCGTATTGTACGGAGCCACAAATTTTGCAGATTGCTTAACCCGACTCGCTTTTCCCGACGGAGCGCGGGGCCATCAATCCACTGACAATCAAGTGAATGAGGCTCTGAATGAAGCTCATTCACTCGAGGTCCAAATCAGTGATGCCCGAGCCAAGAGGCCGGTTAAAGCCAAAGCATTAAAGCTCAATGCCTGGAAGACTTCCCCCAATCTCCCTTTCGAAAGGGAAGGCACTATTAGCCTGAATGGGCTTAAACAGGCTTGGTCTGTCTTATCTCACAACTCACCTAACGCAATTCTGGCGCAGAATGCCCCCCCCTCAGACCTTCTAGCCAACGATCTCCCAACCCAGAAAACGGCAACAACCCCATGGACACCTAGAGCACAGGCTCAGCTAGCCGCTGACACCCTATCTTGGGTGGTCAAAACAGCCAATTCCCTAGGAGATATCCGGGCATCAGCCTATGGCCAGGGATACCTGGGTCATATCTATGAACTCTCCGAGCAGTGGGAGATTGCCCAGGCATTGACGCAACAGGCTCTAACCCAAACGAACCAGATTCAAGCCAAAGACATTGCCTATCAATGGCAGTGGCAGTCAGCTCGTATTCACCAAGCGCAGGATCAGCTAGAAGATGCCAAATTGGCTTACCACAAGTCCTTTGACATGCTCCAATCCCTCCGCAGTGATTTGGTGGCGGCCCAACCGGATTTACAGTTTTCCTTTCGAGAACGGGTGGCACCGGTCTATCGCGAGTTTGTTGACCTGTTGCTTCAGCTGAATGAAGGAGTGCCCGAAGACAGCGAGGAAAGCAAGGCTACGCTCAAGCTCGCTCGCAAGGTACTGGAGTCTTTACAGATTGCAGAGCTAAATAATTTCTTTCACGCCGCTTGCATCCAAGACCAGGTGATCTCCCTAGACAAGGTTGAGTACCAAGATACGGCGGTGCTGTATCCGATCATCTTGCCCGATCGCCTCACGATCATCTGGAGCCTACCGGGGGAGCGATTGCGCAGTTCAACCATCCCCGTGAAACAAGCGCAGGTTGAGGCAACCCTAAAACAACTGCGTAGTAATTTGGAGCTGAACTACACCAGCCCGGAAGGCAAAGAAGCCGGTGAAACCATTTACAACTGGCTGATCCAGCCCATTGCTCCAACTCTAAAAGAAGAGCAAATTAAAACACTGACCTTTGTCTTGGATGGGGAGCTGCAGAATGTCCCCATGGCGGCCCTCTATAACCGGGCGCAGAAGCGTTATCTGGTCGAAGATTACAACATTGCCTTAACGCCAGGACTGCAATTGTTTAAGCCCAAGCCGCTGAGTATTCGGCAGGTGTTGTTGGCGGGCTTAAGCGAAGCCCGCCATACATTGTCAGCACTCCCCTACGTGGCAGAAGAAGTCAAACAGCTCAGCCAGCTTGTCCCTAGCGAGGTGCTGCTCAATCAGGCCTTTACGCGCGAGTCTTTAGAGAACAATGTCAAGACTTCAGCCTTCTCGGTGGTGCATTTGGCAACCCATGGGGAGTTTAGCTCCGATTCTGAGAAGACCTATATTTCAGCTTGGGATGAACTGGTATCAGTGTCGCAGCTGAGCTCTGCCTTACGGGGACGCGAGCGCCCTGATCCAATTGAGTTGTTGGTCCTAAGCGCTTGCAAAACAGCTGAAGGAGACGATCGCGCGGCCCTGGGACTGGCTGGCGTCGCGGTCCAGGCGGGGGCACGCAGTACGCTGGCATCCCTATGGAACTTGGATGATGAGTCGGGGTCGCAGTTTGTACAGGCGTTTTATCAAGCCTTGGTAGACCAGAAGATGGGTCGAGCTGAGGCGTTACGCGCGGCGCAATTGAAGCTGCTAAAGGACCCAAAGTATCGTCATCCGGCAAATTGGGCCCCTTATGTCTTGCTGGGTAATTGGCTCTAAACCTTAAGACAGTTGCAACGGTATCAAGCATGACTGCATAGGCTATGGCTGTTGAACGTATAAAAAGTCAGTAGTCGCAGCATTCGACAATTCCAGGGGTTCTTTTGCCAAGTGCCCCTAGTCGAAAGGTATGGGGCTGTTTAGAACGCTCCTCGTTCATGCAGTCTCTACACAAAATTACTGCACTGCTATTGCCGTGAATATCACCAGAACCTAATGCCTGCCCCTTCTTTGCCTAAGTCGCCGCGACCAATTAGACATACGAAATTTTATCAAGCTAGCATTCACCTTATCTGACTAGCACGGCCCTGTTCTGACCAGCACGAGCAGGGCAAATCATCGAATAAGGCTCTGCTCCATTCCAAATAGCAATTTCAACCATAAAACATTGCTCGGGATCACCCAAAATTTGAAAAATCAAGATCTTCTTGAACGTGCACTCAAGTGCTCTAAGAATCAGACTGATTCTGCATCCTGAATCTAACTTAAAGAGATTTGGATGACAGAGCCAGAAGATGCACATCACTCCAATGAAAGATATCGAATCAGGCACAAAAGCTGCTGAAATCAATCTTTTAAGTCAAGCAATATTCAAAGCAGGAAATATGACTAACACCTCATTACTCTCAAACTCCGAAGCCACAAATAAAGACAATTCCTTTCCTCGCTTTCCTAGAGCATTCATGTCAGTTAGTCGAGAAGAGCTATCTGATGTCTTACTAACGATCAAAGATTCAGAAGGAAATGATGCAACTCTTCCTCAGGATTTACAAGGTCACATTTTTATAAATTCATTCGCAGGCACAGTTGCTTCTCAAGCTCCTGAGAACAGATCGCCTCACGCTATACCAAAAGCAACTGTAATGCCAGGAGGAGGAGGTAGTACTGCTCTATTCAATGGAGATGGAATGGTATATCGAATAGATTTTCATCAAGTGCCTAGCAAATTAGAAACAGAAGGAAAAGCAAGGCTAACTTCCAGACTAATCAAAACACCTGCTTTTTTCGCTGACCAAATCACTCACAACAATGAGAAGTACGAAGACTTCCAATTTTACAATATTGGAATTTCAAGAATTTCTCTTCTCGGTTCATGTAACCAACTAAACACAGCCCTTCTACCAGTCAAGTTCAGCAGTGATGCCCCCTCTCGCTTACTCGTGACGAATGACGCAAGTCGTCCATATGAAATTGACCCTTGTTCCCTAAAGATCGTGGCACCCGTAGGCAATATTCAGGATCCAAGTGACCCGGATTTCAAATCAGTATGGGCACCCTTAAGTGTGGTACCTGGAGTATTTGAACTAGTCATGAGTTCAGCACACCCATGTATTGATTTTTCGTCGGATAGCGACACTGAGAAGGCAGAACTATTTACAGTAAGCGATCTTAAAGCACCTCAGCATCTCATTTTCCATCGTGATGAAGATGATAAATCTATGTCAGATAGATTATTTCTGATTCGCTGGACAGTTCAATCATCTGGAAAAGAAGAGCTACATAATTGGCAAGTCAATCATAAGGGAAGGCCAGTACAGATTCTACAGTCAACCCATATGCTGGGCATCACGGAGAATTACGTAATCATCGCAGATACAGCAATGAAGCTGGAGCAAAAACAAACGATTCTACTTTTGGGGCTAAGGTTAATCAACTCAATATTGAGAATTTTGGGAAGCACTGGAGAGAAACGAAATAAGCAAATAGACGACCTAAAGGATGGATTTGAGTTCTTACTAAATCTTGGGAAATTAAGTGTTCATAAGAGTAGCTCTTTTATCAAAATTCTAGCTCGTTTTTTCATCAAGCGAATAGTCCATATTCATCCCGAAATCGTAACTGAAACAGCAAATTCAAAGTCAGACAAGAATGTCTTTTCAGTACTAAATTCAATTGACAAAGACTTAGAAAATGATGATGCCATGCTCCAAAAGAGAGCAGTAGAGTCTTTCTATGAAAAATCCGAATTAGAGGAAAACAGTATACTAGATCGAATTCAAGAAGCAGTGGAGCGAACCGCATTCTTAAAGTTCTTAGATGGTCTCAAGAGATCTGCAATCTCAATCAAGAATGAAGTGGTAGAGGAGCTAATCGAGAAGCTCAGACTTTCAATTGCCTCTGAGCAGAATCTAGACACGCCCCTGTACATAATCAAGCGAAGTGACTTAAATAGCAAACAAGCGAAAGACAGTCACTCGATTGAAGCTCAAAGAGTAGAAGTTCCTGGAGCCTTTGCCCATTTACTCACAGATTATAGTGAGACTGAGAATGGTGAGATCGTCATTATTGCTCCAATGACGGATGCTTTTGATCCTGGCGAGTACATGATCAAATACGACAGTCCACAATTACTAGAAGATGTCGATATCACAGATCTTGCAGGAACATTACCTACAGGGATGGACAGCGATGCTTTAGCTTTAATCAAAGTCAAGCCCACTCAACCTGGCGACACAAGTGAAATTCAGCCAGAGAAGTATGAATTGACTTTTGAAGAAATCAAAAATAAGCCCAAGTACATTAATAATGAAATATACACAGGTTTTCGAGAAGATCCACTCTGCATTGGGCTTTACACCTACCGAACAGAGCATCCTAAAATCACAGACGTATATGTAATGCAAGGAGGTGGATATCCAGAGTTACTCACCGAGTATATCTATGAGCTATACAAGAATTATTCACCCAAGCGCAAAGTCTCTGTCGAGACGATGCTGGCAGAATTGAAACAGGGAACACCAATGATTCTGACTCACGCCAAAGTATGTCGTGAGAATCCAGCCAATTACCTTGAAGTAATGCAGACCTATGAATTCAAACCAGGTATCGTTGTATTCTCTCTACAGTTTGTGCCACGAGCCAATACCTTGAGCCACCAAGGAGACGAAGGCTACGTTGTCTGTACCATAGTTCAATCTGATGAGCTCTATGCTAGCCAGACAGACACCTCCAAGTGGTCAGACAATAGTGAGATCTGGATTTTCGATACCAAAAATCTATCAGAGGGACCGAAGTATAAACTTAGCCATCCTAGTCTTAATTTTGGAATGACACTACATTCTGTATGGCTAGACAAGATCGCCCCAGCTCCCCAGCAAGATTACTCATTTCAGCAAGATTACGGAGCATCTTCAAACAAATTTATAGAAAGCTACGTTGAGGCCAATGGAGGAAGTCGCAAGGTTAAAAACCACAACCAGAAATTACTTGAAGACTTATTTCAAGAGATCGCTTTGGCTTTTGACGAATATCGAGCCCAATAATGGTTTGTGTCTCACCAAGTATGAGGCGCGAGGTCCTGATAACGCATGAGGAGTAAGAAATAACATGATATTTTATAGGGGCTGAGAGACATCCAAGCCCCTATAAACGAGCTTTTCCTAATCTATGGGCATAATTTCCAGTCCTGGGAGCTTCTCATGAATCTCTTGTCTCAGCAAGGTATACCCTTGGCGACAAGCATTTTATGCTTGACAGCTCTCGCCAAACCATCGGTAGCACAAGTAACAGCTGATGCTAGCCTCCAGGCAGAAAATTCTATCATCAGCGCCCAAGTGGATGGACTAGGGCGAACCTACACAGTTACAGGTGGCGCAACTAGAGGGGGAACGTTATTTCACAGTTTCTCTGAGTTCTCGATTTTAGCTGGAGAAACACTAACATTTGCTAATACGGATACGATCACAAATATTCTGAGTCGAGTTACCACAGACACGGCCTCTAATATTGATGGCATTATCCGAGCAGGAGGAGATGCAAATTTATTCGTACTCAATCCAGCAGGAATAATCTTAGGTCCAAATTCGAAGCTGGAAATAGGTGGTTCGTTTGTAGCCAGTACAGCGGAGGGCATACGCTTCAGCCCAGAGTTCATATATGGCACAGTTGAACCCAATATTCCTCCTTTACTTACCGTCAGTACACCAATTGGGTTAGTTTTTGGGGATAATCCTGGCAATATCAGTATTCTTGGCCTAACAGATAGTAAAGATCTAACTGTTCGTCAAGGAAAGACTCTCGCATTTGTGGGAGAAGAAGTATCAATCAAAGGTAGGAAATTATCCTCTAATGAGGGTCGTATTGAAGTTGGAGGAATCACTGAAGCAGGTGAAGTAGGCTTATCAACGAATGAGCTAGGTTTAGACCTCAACTTTAATGGGTTAAGTCGTTTTGGAAATATTCAGATTTCAGAGCAATCAAGCCTTGATACAAGTGGTAGAAGGGGAGGAGAAATTGAAATCCGAGGCAAGGATATCGTTCTTACAGAAGGCTCCAGTATAGTCTCAGATACTCAGGGAGAGTTAGATGGGCAAGAAATTAATATTCTTGCCGACAATTTCAAGATTGAGAACGGTTCTTTTCTAGGGGCAGCAACCTATGGAAAAGGGAATGGCAGTAGAATCAATATCAAAGCCACTAATGACGTATCTCTAACAGGTCGAGGCGGCATTAATTTCATACTATTACAACTCGCCTCACTCAATGGATTTAGAACGGTCTCTGACAGAGAGAAAGGAGGTTTATTCACAACAACAACATCATCAGGCAATTCGGGTTCTGTCACGGTCGAATCAAAAAAACTATCAATAGATCAAGGCTTTCCCGTATCAACGGAGTCTCTCGGGACTGGCAAGAGTGGGAATATCACGATCTCGAACTCTCAAACAGTTACTTTACAAGGGTCAGGATTCCTGAGCAGCAGTTTAGTCCCTGGAGTCATACTAATTTCTCCTGAGAGTCAAGTGACAGGAAATTCTAGCGAAGGGAGGCCTGCTGGGGCTGCTGGGGATATTACGATCAACACTGCTGAGCTTTTAATGAAAGAAGGAGCTGCCATTTCAGCTGTAACTTATAGTGATGAGGCATCAGGGAAAATCTCTATAAATGCAACAGATTTAGTCAGCCTTCAAGGTCGTTTTGAACTGATATCTTTTCCAACAGCCATCACCAATACAACAGTCGGAGGCAAGGGAAATGCTAAAGATATTGAAGTTACCACAGGCCGTTTAGAAATCACGGGTGGCGCAAGAATTTTCTCAAATTCAGGAATCACCAGCCCATCGGGGCCTGTTAGATTTGGGGGATCTGGTGGGGATATTCTGATTAATGCATCCGAATCAGTTGATGTATTTGGCAATCTTAACATCGAAAAATTCCGAGATGTGCCATTAGCAAGCGGTGTTTCTCCAAGCAATATAGAATCAAACACTTTTTCTGAGGCGCCAGCCGGCAACGTCACAATTAAGGCTCCAAGCTTGCAAGTTAGAGAAGGAGCAAGAATCGCTAGCGCAACCTTTAGCCAAGGTTCAGGTGGCTCTGTTCAAGTGGATTCAAACAAGATCCTCCTATCTGGAGTAGGAGGAGAGAGTAATGAAATTATCAGCGGAATTTTTTCTAATTCGGGTGCATCCCCCCAAGCTCGAATCCTCAATGGAGGTCTAGCTTTTTCAGACCTTCCTAATTCAAATCCTTCAATTGGTACGGGAGGAGAAGTTAGGATTAATACAAATGAGTTATTAATTCAAGATCTTGCTGAAGTCTCAGTCGGTAGCTTTGAGCAGGGAATGCCAGGGAACATCAATGTACAAGCAGATTCAATTCTTATTAGTCAACAAGGTGGATTAACAGCCACAAGTAGTACAGATCAGGGCGGAGATATTAACATAAGTGCTAAGTCGTTAAGCATAGATAATGCACGAGTTAGCAGTAACTCTCGCGGTGGAAATGGTGGCAATCTGACCTTTTCTCTTAAAGATTTTCTCCTCCTAAGAAATCGTGGATTAGTTTTGACAGAAGCAGGCACAGATGGTGCTGGTGGAAATGGTGGTGACATTAACATCAACCTCTTGGACGGTTTTATCGTAGCTGCGCCAAGTGAGAATAGTGATATCAGAGCAAACGCATTTGAAGGCAATGGCGGTAATATCACCATCAACTCTCTTGGCCTATTAGGAATTACTTTCCGTCCTCGAGTGCTTGATACACCAGAAAGTGATATAACCTCAAGCTCTCAACTTGGTAATAGTGGAATAGTCACAATTAATTCTCCAGAGACAGATATAGACACGACTTCAACTCAGCTTAGCGAAGACCTATCTCCTCCCCCCGTCAAACAAAGCTGCCAGGCAGAACAGATCGCTGACGATACATTTGTGGTTTCAGGTCGAGGTGGGCTACCCGAAAATCCAGTCGCCCTCACAGCTGCCGGTGGTCTATGGCAAGACATTGATTCACTCGAAGACCTAAACCTAAATACAGGTAAACAGCTCCAGCCCCCCACTGACTCAAAATCAGTAGCGCAGCAGTCCCAACAAAAATCGTCCAACCTCATCGAAGCCCAGTCCTGGAGCATCAACAGCAAAGGTAATATCGAGCTTATTTCACTAGCTCCTAGTTCAACCTCACTCAGCCTAGAAACAGAGCCACTGTGTACTCCAAGCACCTCATAGATTTATAACTGAAAAGAAGACTCTGCCATTTCCTTCAACTAGACTAGCTCTAATATCAAGCGAGTCCTGAACAGCTCAGGAGATAGACTTACTCATCTATCAAATATGAGTTCGACTTGATGATTTCACTACAATATTTTCTTACCTTAAAAGAGAATTTGGGAAGGAGCAGAAATTGTTGCAGAGCATATTCACTAAAACCCTAATTGGGCTTTTCATAATCTCGACGATGGAAGCATCTGCTCAGCCTATTCCCGATGCCACACTCCCGGAAAACACACGAGTAGAAGCAGATCTAGACGCTGCAACTTTCTCTATTACAGGTGGAACCTTAGCAGGGAAAAACTTATTCCATAGCTTTGAGTCTTTCGACATTCAAAATGGCAGCTCAGTTATATTTAGCTCGACTCCAGCAGCTGAAACAATATTCAGTCGAGTAACGGGGAGTTCTCCATCTAATATTGATGGTCAACTTAGAGTAGATGGAACTAGTAATCTGTTCTTAATCAATCCAAATGGCATTATTTTTGGAACCAATGCATCTCTAGATCTCGGAGGTTCATTTCTAGCCACCACAGCCGATTCTATAAGCTTTGACAACAATCAAAAATTTAGCGCTTCCGTACACAACTCCGATAATTTATTAGATCTCAGCACACCGATTGGACTTCAGTTTGGCAGCAATCCTGGATTAATTTCAAACTTGTCGAAAAATCGAGATGTTATGGCTGACAGACCAACAGGCCTCCAAGTTAAGCCAAACCAAACGATCGCATTAATCGGTGGAGCCGTCGAAATCCCAGGTGGACATATCATTTCCCCCCAAAGCAAGATTGAAATCAGTAGCGTTGCAGACAACAGCTTTATAGGCCTATTGCCTACCCAGCAAGGGTTTCACCTTGATTACGAAACGGTTGAGCAATACAAAGACATTAAGGTCTCTCAACTCGCGCAAGTTAATGCAAGTGGCAATGACGGTGGTGCCATTAAACTTCACGGCGATCGCATTACCATAACAGGTGGCTCACAAATTCTATCCCGCACTCAAGGCAACGACAGAGGTGCTGGAATCCAAATCAACGCAACAGAAGCCCTAGAAGTCTTAGGGACTGGCCCCCTAGATGGCCCCCGCGATGAAGTCATTTGGCGATTTTTAGAAGTTCACAATCCACAGCGAAGTTCAGTTTCAACCAACAACTTTTCAACCGGTATTGGGGGAAATATTCAGGTCAATGCCAAGCGAGTCAGTATTCGCGATGGAGGAGATATCTCTGTTCGAGCCTTAAATACGGGACTGGGAGGAAATTTATCAATCAAAGCACCTGAACAGATCGAAATTGTAGGGGATACGGCATTCCTCGGTCTCACGACAGGTCTGCAACAACGGGCAGAGCAATTTGGCATTGACCCAAACCTAATTGGTGGGGCATTTAGTGCGAGTTTCATCATTGCCAACAGCCTGGCTGACGGCAATAGCGGAACATTAACCCTAGAAACAGGGCACTTACTGATTCGCGATGGTGGCTTATTATCTGCCAATCCTTTTGGGAATGGAAACGGTGGCGACATCCTCATTACAGCCACAGAAGCCGTCGAACTCATAGGCACTCCTGTCAGTGAAGCTTATAGCCCAGGCATTAGCATTGGCCCTGGAAGGCCCTTCGTTCAAGGAAGATCAGGAAACCTAGTCATCAATAGTCCCAAATTAAGAATCCTAGGAGGCTCAGGCATAGGGCTATCAACCTCTAACAGCTCAGGCGCGCTCGGAATCTTCAATATTTCTGAAACAACCGAAATCATTGGCACATCCCCCACAGGGAAGTGGTTAAGTAGCATCTCAGCACTCAGTACCAGAGAAGGTACAGGCGGGAAAATAGAACTCGTGACAGATCAGCTAAAGCTCTCCGATGGCGGCACACTTTTAGCCACGGGAGCTAATTTATCTATCGGCGGGGATATCAAAGTCATTGCCAATTCTGTCTTGATGGACAATCATGCTTCTATCACAACCGCCTCAGAAGGACTCGGCGGAGGATTCGGTGGAAATATTAATTTACAGGTTTCAGAGAATCTTTTACTCCGCCGAAATAGCAGTATTTCAGCTCAGGCAGGAAACGCTGGAAATGGAGGAAATATCTCTATTAATGCAGATTTTATTATTGCGATCGCCAATGAAAATAGCGATATCATAGCCAATGCTGTTGCTGGCAGAGGCGGGGAGATTGCCTTGTCATCCAATAGTATTTTGGGGCTCGAAGTAAACAATTCACTCAGCCCTAACAGCGACATCAATGCAAGTTCAGAGATTGGTATTGATGGCACTGTTACCATCAATGCACCAGATACGGACATTAATCCAGAGCAAATAGAACTTAACGGCGACCTTGCCACCCCCAGCCTTTCCAAGGGCTGCCTTGCAAGCCTTTCAAACAGCAGTGGTTTCATCCACACAGCTAGAGGAGGGCTACCGGTTCACCCAACCACACTGACCTCAGTCGATAATCTTTGGCAAGATAGTGAACTACTAGACGATGAACTATTCAAAGACTCAATTCAACAAACCACAAACTTGAGAGAGAATCGTTCCTCAAACCTCAAAATCTCTAGGCACAATCTCGAAGAAGCCCATGCCTGGAAGCATTCGAGTAATGGAGAAATTAAATTAGTGTCACTGGAAAAAACGACTCTACTCCTAGAGGCACACCTAGCTAATCTTTGCTCCCCTCAAAAGAGAGCATGACAAACCTCACCCAGAAGTTGTTTGAGAAATTGGATCTCGCATCAGATTTTAGACTTCTACTACTGAGCCTTTTACGGCAAGTGTTTCATAGATTCGCGAGCCATACAGGTCGAGAGCCATAGCAGAGCGACAGCTAGCTTTCGACCCTTCTCCAACCAACTCTCAGCAGTAAGTGAATCCAGGAAATGCTGACGAACAGCTTTTCCTATGGAGGCTCCCCTAATTGCCACTCAAATAATGGAGATGTTGTACCTGGGCACCACTACCACTCACACCAGGAATTTCTCGCTCGCGGGGAAAATGCAACGTCACCGTTGTTCCTTTCCCCACCTTACTCGTCATCTCCAAGAAGCCCTGCTGCATCACCATTGCCTGGAAAGCAATCGCCAAGCCCAAGCCCATACCCGAGAGAGACCGAGCATTATCTGCACGGTAGAAAGGCTTGCAGACCTTAGCCAATTCTTCCTCCGGAATCCCCATGCCCATATCCTTAACCTGGATCACGAGCTCAGTCTCACTCCAGATCACCTTCAGATTCACCACACTATTATCGGGCGAATAGGCGATCGCATTATCCAGCACCTTATACAAGGTCTGACGCAGCCAAGTTTCATCAATCTGCTCCAGCCGAGTATCACCCTTACGACTAAAGCGAATGAGTCGATTGGGGCTGGCCGCTTTTTTCTCACGAATAATGCGCTCACACAGCAATTCCACATCCACATGGGTCAGCTGCAACTCATTTCGAAAGCAGCTCATGCCGTGTAGCGTAGCTGCTTCCTTCAGCAAACTCGCCAGCTCATGAATAGCCTGCTGAATCCTGGCAAAAACAATTTGGCGACGCTCGGGCTCCAACGTTGCCCCATGGCGCTCTAGCACCCCGCTCGTATTCAAGACAATACTAACGAGATTGCGAACCTCGCAGGCCAAAGACTGGACAAACTCAGTCTTGCTGTCACTCTCATCCTTAAACCCCTCCCAACGGGCGGAGAGCTTTAAGCCCACAGTATGAAGTTGGCTCAACTGCTGAGACAAACTTGCCAACTGCTCAGGCTCGATCGCCTGCTCACCGCTGACGTCACGTTGCTTCAAGTTCAGTCCCTGAATACATTGCATCGTACCCTCAAGGACAGCTAGCAATGCCAAGAGCTCATCGACAAGGGGACAGTCCAGGGCGGTGGAATCCATAATAATCATTGGGAACTCAAAGCCGTGTATTCTCTCAACTGTTTATACTGTCGACTTCAAAAAGTTATGCAGTTTGCACTGAAAAAAATATTCTTTCAGAGAATAAAAAAGCAATTTAGACTAAGTAGAATTACCATTCTTCTATGATACCGAGAAAGGAGACCATCCAAGTTCGACAGCTCTAAAGCCAGATGGCATAGGCCTGCGCAACTTGGGTCACCTACGATTCAAGTTGCACAGGCCTATGTCAATCAGGTCACAGCCTATTCATTCAAAAGCTCCTCTCCCAAGTAAGGAGAGGAGCTAAAGGTTGCCTGAACCAAAACCACCCAGGAGATGACAGTTAAAACGAGATCACACGCATCTACAGGCAGTCCCCTAACGCAGCTCACTCGCTGGACTCAATTCCTCAGGAACCAATAACTTTGCAGGCGCAACGGACCCCAGCTCAACCTGCTGAAGCAAGTCATACCAGGCCTGGGCAATCTTCAAATTATCTGGCTCTAACTGACGCAACTGCGCCAGCAGGGCCAAACTTTCAAACCAAATCCCCTGCTTTGCATATTGGGCAGCTCGCTCAAATGACGGCATCTGCTCCGACTTAAAAGCATTATCGCTCGCCCGACCCAGCAGGCCTTGAACATAAACTGAAGCCGATTTCCTGGCTGGGTCACAATAGATCGACAGCGTCCATTGATAGTTTTGCCCCACCTCCAAATCCTTCCTCAGCTGCTTCAGCTTAACGGGCACAATTCCCGCTGAGTCAGTCTTTAGCTTCAGTCGTCTCCTGGTGACGTACTCATCGTCTTGGTCTTGAACGACCAGTTCCACCTTGGTATCCGGACTCAAGGCCACCGGCACATAAAACAAGATTGTCGGCTCATCGATCGCCGTCAATCCCTTGATCATGCCATCCGGCTCTGCTGGCACCAAGGCGGTGAGACCCGCATAATCATTGCAGGAACCACGACTTGCCCCGCCCTGCTGTCTTCCCAAGGGAGCCCCCTGATCCGCAGGCGGAGTCGGAGGAACGTACACAAAAGCATCTTCCTTCTTAGAGGATGCGTTGGTTTGGGCCATCACCTCAGGGGTCAAAAGCCCGCCCCCTGCCGTGAGGAGCAACAACGCACTCAGTTGAAGCAAAACTTTAGTAGAACGTAATTTCATCGGGAAAATCCTCAGAATGGTGAGTCCAATCGACAGTAAAGAGTTAGGAATTACTACACAAATTAAAGTTGTGCGAAAGGTATAAGACTTGGTGATTCAAAAACAGTTTGTAGAAGCTGATGAGATCAAACTGTTCAGCATCGCTGGAGCCGAGGCAAATTGCAGTCACCCCAGCCCCAGTTCGACGAGGGCCAGTGAACATCGCCACAATCAAGGGTCACTTCCCAAAGATTGCCGAAATGCTAGGGCGGTCGTGGCGGTAAGGGGCAACGCGATCGCCGCAGGGATTAAAGGCACCCAGCCTCCCCGCAGCAGAAATGCAAAACTCACAGCAGTCAGTACGGTGAGACAGCCCCCACTAAAAACAATGACAGATTTGAGATCACCTCGACAGACCACTACGGCCAGCCCCCCCAAGCTCGCCCAAGCCAAAATCCACAATCCCTCCACACCGGGAGACAAAGCCCAGAGCAAGGGTCGACCATCCAAAACAGTGGATAGCATCATGCTCACAACATGGGCATGAACTTCCACCCCAGACATTTGCTGGAAGGTACTACTGCCGTAGGGGGTCTCCCAGAAATCTTTGTTAATCGTGTCAATTCCTCCGATGAGGACAATGCGATCGCGCAGCAACTCCGAATCCAAATTGCCCTCAAGCACTTGCCGTAGCGAAATCTCTTGGGAGATCGTTTCCTCTCCCTTCAGCGCACGGTAATTAAGCAAGATTTGAGTGCCCTTAGCATCAATACCTTGGTATCCCCCCATACGTGAACCTAGCTTAGGGAACGTTTGGTCACCCAACACTAAATTTCCTTCAGAGGTGAAGCTTATATCTGTGTTCTGCTGCGCGAAATAGTTCAGAACCACCTGGGTGGCAAAAGCATAGGGCGTCCGACAAGCTGCGCCTGGTACCAAATCCATTGAAACGATCTGCCGCCGCAGCACCCCATCCCCATCTGGCAAGAAATCACTAAACCCAAGATTGCTAGTCGGTATTTCTGGGGGGGGCTTAACACCAGAAGAATTCACCGTCCGATCCAACACCTTACAGACGCCAATCAGATTAGTCGCCTCTAAACGCTGAACTAAAGAAGATGTAGGGTCTTTAACAGAAAAATCCCTGTACATATCCAAGCCAATCACCGGGGCCTCTGACAAAATCTCCAACAGCTGCTCTAGGGAATCATCCGTCAGAGAAATGCCTCGATCTCGAGAAGGTTGAAATTCAATATCCTCACGATCAATGGTTACGAGCAAGAGCCGGGGATCCGGCCCCTCGCTAGGACGCGATCGCATCAACTGATCCAACGCCCAGAGCTCCAGGGGCATCAAGCCACCGAACCAACGCAGCCCAAATACCGCTGCTGTTATGGCAAGAGCAGCCAACACCGAACTGCCCCAATTCCGCCGCTGAGAAGGCTGCTTTCCAGGCCTATTGTCCCCAGGCAAACCCTGAGTGGGAGGTTGTGATTGATCCACCGTCACAGCAGCATTCGCTCGCAGCGGCTCCTGGAGCATCTCTGAGAGCCCAGCATCTGCTGATACAACAGAGGTCGAGCCATCCGCCATCCGCGCAGCAAGAGCTGGCTCCGTGGGTACAGCAGTCGCAGCCATTGGACTTGCCACAACGGCTTCAGCATCAACACTCTCAGCCAATGGCACTTGAGTCGCATCATCTCCCTGGGTGAGCGATCGCCAAGTCGGAGGTTGCTCCACTGGATTTTGCACAATCACTGGCAACCAGGAGGCACAGCCGTAGTGGGCCTCCATGGGCAGCAGCTTCTCCCTCGCCTCCCGCACCGACAAATACAACGTCTGGTCGCCGGAAAAAGCTCGCAAAAAATACTTCAAAAATTCCTGGGCGACTTTATCCGCCACAGGCTCCCGCATGGCAATCACCTGGGGAATCTTCAGCTCCGCCAATTCCCAGGCCAGCCCCAACCCATCACAGGAATTGAGAATCGCCAGTTGCAAGCCAGCCTCGCTCGCCTTTCTCAACGCAAATTTGAGCTCACCAACACCAATACGCTCATCTTCATTGAGCTGGATATAGCCCTGCTCTTGACTAGAACTATGTCCCGCGAAAAACAACACATCCCAACGCTTGGACCAGAGAGCCTCGCTCAAATCTGCCCAACGGGGCTGCTCCAAAAACTCTAACTTCACATCGGGCAAGGCTTCGAGCAGTTCGCGATCTCGGCTCAGGTTCAACCCATCTGCATCACCAAACACCCCCAGAATATTCACCCCTGGCTCCTTCGGCAGCGTGAGCTTCGCCGACTGGGCGTAATTCGATGGACTAAGGGCAATTTCAGCCTGGGAATAATCCTCCAACAACGACCAACGGCACCAGGGCAAATGCAACAGTTGAGAATCCTGAGCCGCAATCATCACCCGCAGCTGTGCTTCTTGGAACAGTTGCATACGCATACAGCGGTCGATTTGCCGAAATCCATCAGCATCAAACCAACGATTAAATTGCTGCTCCAACTCCCCACTCAGCTCACGAAACTCCGCCGATGACACATTGGTAATGTCATCTAGCTCAACCTCAAAGTCAGGCAGAGTCTCCAACCCCCGCCAATCCGGCGGATGACCATAGAGCAAGCGATAAAGCTTCTGCCACAGTTGATATTGCTGCACCAACGACTCAATCCCCGGCAAGGATCCAGCCTCCCGAGCAATCTGGGTATCCCCTCGAAAAATCTGCGCCGTGACATCTGGAAAGCCAGCCTGACAAGTGCCACTCCCAAAATTGAGAATGACTAAATATTCCATGACTCGCAGCTCACCCCTGCCAGATTGTCCTGACGCCATCCACAAACCTCTCGTTCTTTCGTCCCCTGTAACAACTCCAAAGCCATCCTTCCATGACCTCGTGAGTTGCTACACCAAGAGGGAGAACACCCAGCCACAGCCCAGGGAAGGTCAGGGCCATAACCATGTATTGCTCCTCCAGAACAGCCTGATTCACGTCAGCAACGCCTCAGGCCCCCTACGACTAACTAAGCGCGAAATCGCTCACGAACCACCTGATCACCCAAGCGAATTTCGACGCAAAAGACTTTCCCAGATAGCACCTTAAAGCGCTTTAGCTGAATATAGTCGTCCTGCTCCCTCGCGGTTACAACTTGAAGCGATTCTTCTGCGGGCGTCAGCAAAATCAACTTTAAGCCCTTGGGTAAGGGTCGCACGACCAGCCCCTCTGCGTCTTCAGCTTGATGACGCAGCTGAACCAACACCATCATCCTGCCATCGGTTGTTTCCTCAGTGACCGTCGTCCATAGCGTTAAGGGAGACTGCAATCCCGCCAAGCTCAACCGCTTGCCCCGAGAAACGGACTGGGCAGGCATTTGACGCAGCCCTCGGCTGACTTGAAGCGACGGCAACTGCTCCAAGGATTGCCAAACGGGCTCACATGTCCCAGCTAGCCACCGTCGCAACTGAGTCACCTTGCCATTCGCCCTCAGAGAGGCTCGCATGGCTCGTTCTAGCGAACGACGAAACTCAGGATTCTCCATAATCCCAGCCCATTGTTCAAAGGACAGAACCAGGCGAGGAGAGAATGCGGTTTGGGGCAACGGAGCCTTGGTAGAAGCCGGTCCAGCCTGCTCCAGCTCCTGACATATTTGCTGAATTAAGGGCTCCACTTGCCCAGGAGAGAGGGAGGGAATCTCAGCTAGCTCGGCCTGTCGCTGGTCTACAGACTCCAGCTCGGACATCACCCAGAGCAAATCAATATCTTGAATCAACGCATCGTCATTAATGCAGTAAGTGCGATCGCCTTCGTCATAGGTAGCTTGCTCCTTTAACTGGCTATGGTTGAGATAGCCTCGCACCTGCAACCACCCCGCTTCAGGGTCCAGCTGCACCATCAGGTAATAATCCCCTGACCAACTTGAAATATCTACCCATTCTTGGGACACCCGAAACCGCTCAACGTCCAAGTCATCCGTCGGAATCACAATCCAACGCTGCCCTGCCACTGCCATGGCCGAACCATTTACCCACTGCCAGGGTTGAGACTCCGCCAGCCCAGCCTTGGGAACAGATTGCCACAACGCAGACAATGCCACTGCACGCTCATGCCCCTGCTCCTCCTCAACCCAAGGCTTTAGAGCTCCCAATGCCAATTGATTGAGATAGCAATTCCAGCGATGCTCCAGCCTCAAAAGTGCTGAACTATCAGCCAAGCCTTGTTGGCGTGCAAAACGTGGAATTGAAAGACGGGGCCGTTGAAGATCTTCAAGCAGCAACATGCTCTTTTCTCTCTCCCGAGAACTGCAAAGTGAGCCAATCGTTCAAGAACAAGCTCATATCCTTTAATACAGGTGCCTCGTTAGAAATATGCAACTCTTCACGCGCCCAAAGAACTAAATCTTTCAGCAAGGTCTTCCGAACCTTGGCAATATGGCGAGAAACCTTAGATTGATCAATCTCCAAACGCTTGGCAATCTCAGTCTGCTTCAGCCCTTCACAGAAATAAAGGTGCAGCAACATCTGGTCCGATTCATTTAGGCCATCAACCGTGTCAGACAAGACGCTGTTGACTTGCTGGCGCAGTTGCTGACGGTCTCGCTCAGCCTCATCAAATTCCAGGCGCTCTAGGGGAACAACCTGTTCATGGTCAGTTAGCTGATCCAAAAACTCTTCTTGTTCCTGCTCCAAGCAAGCCTTGTTCAAAGAGACAAAGGATGGCGCTTTGTAGCAGCGCAAAGACTTGACACAGTTATGCAGCCAACCTCGCAGCTCAGCCTCTCCCCCCATGGCCAACTTCATGGCTGGCTGGCGAGCCTTCAGCTTGCTGTACTCCCGAACCATCGCAGTCCAGTTCTCAGGAGTCAGATGCCCGAGGTCACGAATGGTCCTGCTGCGGGGGGGCAAGATGGCCTGAAAACTCAGCAAAGCAGCTTCATAGGTCGCTTTCACCGATTCCGACGTCGTGCCATCGACCTCTAGGGCCTCCTTCAAAAATTTTCGGCTCGTTCTGCGCAACAAAGACAAGTCGGAACAGACATTCAAGGAGTCGTAACGGCCCAAGGCATCTCGAATCGCATTCCCGAAGGCCCGATTGGCATAGGTTGCCAGGGAAGCCTTCGAGTCAGGATTAAAGCCCTGCAATACGTTATCGCTTTTGTACATCGCAGCCTGAAAGCAATCTTCTAGACCACAGTGCACAGTCTTAAAGCGACGAGAGAGATCCCGGGCATTCCAGTAACAGGGCTCTTGTAAATAGGCATACAAATGAGCCTTGGGAAATGCTTTCTGGGGGCCAGTTTTCCAACGCTCGTGCCAGTAAGCCACCCAAAAATCGGAGTCGGAGGCACCGGTCTGCCCCGAAGACTCCCCTCCAAGCCTATGGTCCATGCTGCGCCTCAAGCGAGGCTCTTCTTGCCAGCGAAACTGATTGTTCGACAAGTCAGCGAATGTCGAAAACTGCTGCTCAAGCTCTCGGGTGGGGAACGCCATAGACTGGAAACGAAGAATTATCTACGTAATTACGCCGACAAGAAATCGAGAGATTATCGTTTTGTGCGTGTTTTTAACCAACGCCAACAAATATATGGCTGATTATATCTCCAATAGCCCTTCTCCTAATACCGCAAACATGCCTAGAGGCATACGTACATACACTTGAAGAGAGATAAAGTTACCTCACTAAAATTTGGCAAAGACCTATTAAATCCGCCCTCTAAGCCAGTGGGAAGCTTCATCGTTCGTCGCAGAAGTCATTTGAGGATTTGGCCTGTCGTCAAATTTGATACTCAAATGACGTTATAGTCCGTTTCCCAGACATAGCCAGACCCAACCCAGGCTAGCTGCCGTTATAGACAATGAAACCTGCGATCGCATCCAGCAACAGGTCCAACTCATCACTGCGCACCGAATGACCACTGCGCTCAAAAATCCTTAGATCTGCATTGGGAATCAGCCCCGCAATCTCCACCGAGAACTCCGGCTGACAAATCCAGTCATGGCGACCCGCAATCACCAAGGTAGGGGCTGTAATCCGACCCAGCCCTGGCTTGAGATCAAAGGTTCGAAGAAAGCCCGAAAAAGCCTCATTAATCGCATCCACCGATAAAATCGCCCGATTGACTCCCACATTGGCCTGGTCAGCCCGATAGCTCTGGGAATACATCGGTGCTAACAAGCGAAAGTACTCCCGCAGATGCGCCTTATCGCGGAAGGTCCCATCCCAGAGATGCTGGGCGATCGCCTGCTGTTCCGCCGTGCCCCGCTCCTGAAGAATGGCCTGGGCCTTGGGTAAAAAACGCCCATCCGGCACCGTAGCATAGATGATCAGCTGGGAAACTCGTTGGGGATAACGACTGGCATAGGCCTGGGCCACCATCCCGCCATAGGAACCACCAATAACGACGATCTGCTCTAGGCCAAGGTGCTCTCGCAGGGCCTCCATATCCGCCACATTGTTCTCTAGGGTGTAGGTCTCCCTCGGCCCCCTAGCCGATCGCCCCTGGCCTCGATGGTCGAAGTACACCAGCTGCATGCGACTGGTCAGCGGGAAAAAACTGGGTTTGTAACTACTGTGATCCGCACCAGGGCCACCATGGATCAAGAAGGCAACGGGCTTCTCCACCATGTACTCGCCCTGCGGCACTAAGCCCGCGCCGTCCACATCAAAGTAAATTTCGGTATCCCGGATTTTTGCCCGCATCAGCACCACCTTTCGAAATCTCTACGGCCTGACCGAAACAGCAAGGCACTCAACTATTTCTTGACCTAGCTAGGCCAACCCCTTGAGCGATCGCAGCTCACGGGGCCGAATCTCTCACCCAAATGGCCAAGCCCCCACCCCGCCCCCTGGCTGCAATTAAATCGTCCGTCACCCAGAAATAAGTAAAAAAGGCCTGGTCCCGCATAGATTTTGTCGCAAAGGCTGCTTCCCTTGCCTCCCCGCCTTTGACATAGCCCTCAAACAACTTCACTCCTCCCAGCGCAAAGCGCACCTTAATAAAGTCAAAGGCCAACAATCGACGCTTTGCATAGAGCTGAGTTGGCCCCGACACCGTCAGGTCCACACCCGCAAAACGAACGCGATTCTCCACCCAGCCAGTGGGATCCTCGCCAGTCGTTACTGGCTCCGCAGCATCCGCACCATAGGCAATGGCAATCTTGATCCAATTCGGCAAAAACCGTCCGGGTCCCAGGGCAACCCCAGCCCGCTGGCGCGACTTCTTCGTTCCTGTAATAAAGGTCAGCCGCCAGTCCCCGGTGAGTTGCTCAAACATCACGGGCTGCCGCTCTGCCCGCGCGGCCTTCTCCTGGGCTAGCAAGACCTCGACGGTCTCCTGGCGATCGGGCGCCTTAGCCTGGCCCCGAGCGTAGGCGATCGCCTGTTCCATCAACGCCGCTGAAGCTTGCACCACTGCCCCTTCCATCTCATCGTCCTGCAAAATCACCGCTCCATTGTCTCTCGTTTAGCCCCACGCAAGCCAACCAGCCCAGCCTCGACAAGGCCAGCCCAGCCCTACATATAAGAGGGCCTAAGACTAAAGAATTGGTGGCAAAGCCGCCTGAAACGATGGGTAGGTGATAGCTTATAGGCAAAATTCAGCCCGCCTAGCGGTCTAAGCCTCGAGGAGAGAGTTATGCAGAGCCCCGACATGCCCCCAAAGACCAACTCCTCTGACCCCACTGTCGGACCCACAGACTCAGCTCCCCTCGAAGCCAGCCCAGAGAAGAAATCCAAGACCAAAAGCGGCGGATTTCTCGACAAAGTCAAAACAGTCTTCAGCGCACTCTTACTTATCGCCATCAGCGGCGGTATTGGCTACGGCGCTGGCATTTTGCAGGGCCGCGTTCAAGTGAAACAGGCCAGAGCCGACAAAGAAACGGCCCTAGCAGAGGTGCAAACCCAACTGAGCGAAGCCGACGAGAAAGTTGCCGCTGCAGAAGCACGTAGCAACTATGCCCAGGTTCAGCTACGCCTGCTGGAAGGCATTGATGAACTGGAACAACGCAACTTTGGCAATGCCAATACCCAGCTGCGCCTCGCCAGTGAGACCCTCAGCAACATTGAGATTAGTAGTGATCCAAACCAGCTTGCAGCCCTGCAGGAAGAACTCTCCACGGCAGAGATCAACTTCGCGGTCAATCCCGTCGAGCAACGCAAGCTAATGCTCAGCTATGTTGAAAAAATCGAAGGCCTCCTGGTGGAGTAACCCGACTTGGAATGGCTCCAGTTCGCTGCTTGAGTCCCTTTTGGGCCTATGACCCCTCGGTTACGGCAGACCGTGAGGTAACCCCCAAGCATCCCCCACAAGTCAGCCGTTGCGAAAAATCCCCCCGCCCCGCGATCGCATTGCGCCATCGCGACGAACTCACAATAGAAACCACCATGGGAAAAGTTGCGATCCACCGAGGCCAATACAGCACCTATCGCCTGATTGATAACGCCAACCAGGCCTATCTAGAGGTGGTACCTGAGCGCGGGGGCATCATCAGCCAATGGCACTATCGCGGCCATGACCTGCTTTACATGAACCGCGATCGCTTTAATGACCCTAGTCTCAGCGTTCGCGGCGGCATCCCCATCCTCTTTCCCATTTGTGGCAACCTGCCCAACGACACCTACCAATACAACGGTCAAACGTACCAACTGCCTCAACATGGGTTTGCCCGCAACTTACCCTGGACCGTCTTAGAGACCCAAACCGAAGGCAGCCTGGCGATCGTCCTCCGCCTCAGCAGCAACGACGCCACAAAAGCGGTCTATCCCTTCGACTTCCAGCTCACCCTCACCTACGGCATCCGAGATAACCAGCTCTCCATCGCCTGTCATCTAGAGAACCAATCGGCAGAAGCCATGCCCTTTGTCCTGGGCTTCCACCCCTATTTCCCCATCCAAGACAAAGGGCAACTCAGCCTCGAGCTGCCTAGCACCAGTTTGACCGACCAAATCACCCAAGAAACCCAGCCCTTCTTTGGCAAGTTCGACTTCAAACGTGATGAAATCGATGTCTGCCTAGGCAAACTTTCTGCCCAGCAAGCCAGCCTCACCAACGCCAGCAAAGGGCATCGCTGGGAGCTGGGCTACAGCGAAGACTTCAAAAACCTGATTTTTTGGACCCAAAAAGGTCAGGACTACGTTTGCCTAGAGCCCTGGACAGCCCCCCGCAACGCCCTCAATACTGGCCAAGGCTTAATCCAGATTCCCCCAGGCAGCAGCCATGAATCTCACATCACCATGGCCGCCCATCTCGAATAGTGGATCTAGCCGAATAATTCGTCTAAAGAAAGAAAAATCTAGCCACTGAATCAATCTATACACAGAAGGAATTTTAGGGTTCTCAAGAGAGAATAAAACGATTCCAAAATCGCCAAATCTCCAGCCAGCAGAAGGTTTCTGCCGTTTCCTATGCCAGCCATAGAGAGTTTTATTTGAATCACCCCTTGCGGGAGTGAGCAACTGTGTTAATCTACCAAAGGCGTGGACGAAGACCCCCACTTGAGGGTCGCTAGCTCAGTGGTAGAGCATTCGGCTTTTAACCGACTGGTCCTGGGTTCGAATCCCAGGCGACCCATGCCTCACAAGGCTGTCTCTTATTGGTTGAGGCAGCCTTTTGTGTGTCTAGCTTTCATTAGTAAAAGTGATCCCTGGTAAAAGTCTTTAGATTTACTAGTGCCAGGCATTACCTTAAGATTAATGAAAGCATCTTAAAATAAGTTTGCTAAAGGTAATCTCCTAGGAGGATCTCGATATGGCGCTCGTCCCATTGCGGCTTTTGTTGGACCATGCTGCAGAAAACGGCTACGGCATTCCTGCTTTCAACGTCAACAACCTAGAGCAGATCATTGCGATCATGCAGGCTGCGGACGAGACCGACAGCCCCGTTATCCTTCAGGCTTCTCGCGGTGCTCGTGCCTATGCTGGTGAGCACTTCCTGCGCCACCTCGTGTTGGCTGCGGTTGAGAGCTACCCCCACATTCCTGTGGTAATGCACCAGGATCACGGCAACGGCCCTGCCACCTGCTACTCCGCCATCAAGAACGGCTTCACCTCCGTCATGATGGATGGTTCTTTGAAAGAAGACGCCAAGACCCCTGCTAGCTTCGATTACAACGTTGCTGTTACCTCTGAAGTTGTGAAGGTTGCTCACGCAATCGGCGCCAGTGTTGAGGGTGAGTTGGGCTGCTTGGGCTCCTTGGAGACCGGCCAAGGCGAAGCTGAAGACGGCCACGGTTTCGAAGGCAAGCTTGACAAAGAGCAGCTGCTGACCGACCCCGACGAAGCGGTTCAGTTTGTGGAAGCCACTCAGGTTGACGCTCTTGCTGTTGCTATCGGCACCAGCCACGGCGCTTACAAGTTCACCCGTAAGCCTACTGGTGAAATCTTGGCTATCAGCCGCATTGAAGAAATCCACAACCGCCTGCCTAACACCCACTTGGTGATGCACGGTTCTTCTTCTGTTCCTCAGAAGTGGATTGAAATCATCAATGCTCACGGTGGTGCCATTCCTGAGACCTATGGTGTTCCCGTTGAGGAAATCCAGAAGGGCATCAAGTCTGGTGTGCGCAAGGTGAACATCGATACCGATAACCGCCTGGCCATCACCGCTGCGATTCGTGAAGCGGCAACTGCGGATCCTAAGAACTTCGATCCTCGCCACTTCATGAAGCCTTCTATCAAGTACATGAAACAGGTTTGCGCAGATCGCTACGAGAAGTTCTGGGCAGCCGGAAATGCTAGTAAGATTAAGCAGCAGTCAGTAGACGTATTCGCTGTTAAGTACGCCGCAGGCGAACTTGACCAAGTTGCGAAGAAAACTGCAACTGTTTAGTGTGCGGCTTGATGTCTCCTAGTTTCGGCTGGGAGTATTAAGTCATTAGGTGACCCGAAAGGGTCACCTTTTTTTATGCTT
>CALLPZ010000511.1 GCA_938015405.1 uncultured Pseudanabaenaceae cyanobacterium | reverse complement strand
GATGGGTTGGGCTTGTAGCTCACCTGCAAAGCTAACGGCACCTTCCCAATAGGTAGCGGTGGCGGTGCGGAGTTCTTGGTCAGCCATTTGAGCTTTACCTTGGATATCTAGCCCCAGCTTTGGCAGAGTTAAGTGCCACTGGGCAGGGTAGGTCGCCCCGCTGTCATTGCTGGTCCAGGACTTGAGGACATCCAGGTCCCAATCACCTAAAGCCAAGGCTTGGGTCTTGCCATCTGCGGCAATGAATTTACCGGCTGATGTGGGTTCGGCCTGTCCATCTTCATGGCGCAGGTTGTAGAGCATTAGCGCCGCGCCGCTGTCGAACTGCAAGGCAAACCAGTCCCAGCCAACAGTGCCTTGACTGAGGCCGCTGGTGGAATATTCATGGTCTTTCCAGCTGACGCCAGAAACCTCGTACTGACGATCGCCCACGGTCACGCTTCCCTCGGTGGGTTGTTGCACCAGGGAATAGTAATAGGAGGCATTGCCGGGCTCCTTGCCCTTTTGGCTTAGACCGCGATCGCCCTGCAACACAGGCGGCAAGCTTTGGGTTAGGTTCAGGTCAATGGCGATCTGGTCTGAGTTGGCTTGAAGCCTCACCGTACCGGGTTGAATTTCTTCCGCACTCCAGTCCTCCAGCCAGATTTCATAGGGCTCAGCCTGGGCTCCAGCTAAACCATTGCCGCCCCGGCTGTAGCGCTCAAAGGGGTAGAAGTGGTTGCCCTGAATATCGCTGAGGGTGAAGTGGGCGGAGTAAAGCTGATTGCCGCGCCAGGTAGAGTCGGATGGAGAGGTCCTGTCTTGAAGGCTAGACTCCGGGACCACGGCGGAACGGAAGAACGTGAGCTGGTAGCCGAAGGGGCGATCGCTTGTGGCTCCATCCTTGGCTTTTAGATTGCCGGTGTAATACCACCACTCCGTTTGAAAATCATTATGGGGACCCAAATCCCGAGGGAGTTTCACCTGACCCGGTTGAAGCGCTTTGGCAAAGGCGCTGCTATCCACTGGGGGGCTGTCAAGCCAGTTGAGGCGAGCCGTGGCAGCCAGAGCTGAGCTGGGAAATAAACTGAATACGGCTAGGACGACCCCTAGAAAAAGCGAAAGCAAGCGCATGGAGACCGGAAATGAAACAGGCCCATCAATTGTAAGGACATGTCAGACTCCCTTGCGACCTCTCCGGGCATGGGCCTTGTTTGGACTCGGCAGGGCCTAGAAATGACAAAGCGATCGCGGTTTAGTGCCGCGATCGCTCAATCCCCGCCACTGAATTTCAGCTTAGGGAGCTAATTGGGAGCCATGGCCTAACCGCCAAAGTCACTCCACAGGGTCCCTTCGCTGGGCACCACATTCACTTGGGTGCTTGGAGAAACAGTAGGAGCCGCAGCATTCGCGCTTAGGGAGACCCGCACAACGGTGTAACCTGCCACAAACATTGCCCCTACAGCCATGGCTGTAATAAAGAGACGATCTGCAGAGTTAACCTGAGAGGAAGTGCGCGTTGACATGGAAGAAACCCTCAATAATCAAAGTCATTTAACACTAGAGTGAATTCCGCATCAATTGATACGAAAGTCGAAAAAGTTAACCCCTCGATGCAAAACGTGCATTCGAGGGGTTGACAGGCTCTAGAGAGCAATAAGCAGATAGCTCAGACTCTGGCTATGAGGGGGATTGAGAGAAACTCTTCTAAGGCTGAAGAATTCGGGTTTTGCCCGAAGCCTAGTGAAGGTTCTGATGATCCGCATTGCAAAAATTGAATTTTGCTAGCGAAATGCTCAGCCTTAGCTGGGATCCACGATTATTCGAAAATGAAAGGCTCAACGAGCTGTTCTGCCAAGGAGACAGGTAGGTCTGCCTCGTGGGAAACCCAGCCGTGGCCCATGCCAGCCAGAAGGCCGATGAATGCAGGCAAAACCAGGGAAGCAAGGCTGTTCATGGAAAGCTCGGAATGGATGTAAGCCTATACTGGCCGACCTTGCTTGGGAGGTGCTGTAGCAATCTTTACTTTTTCTAAAATATCCGGGTTTTCAACCAGGCATGATCATCAACACTTATGAAAGACGTGTAAAAAATATTCACATTTTTTTTGAAGCGAAAAAATTACCGGTTGACCTCTGCTTTTCCGGCTAACCCCTGACAGGGCGAAAGCCCCCGTAGGTAGTATCTACATGGTGTTGCTCAACCATTTTTGCGTGGTTTCCCCCTTGCCCCGTTTTTTTGCGATCGAAGCTCTACCGTAATCGGGAAAAACATTTTGCAGCGAATTAAACAATTTGGGTGGTTCTTCGCAATTTATGATTGCTAGGTTTCGTCTGTATGGAAAAGTTAGGTCTATGAGCGGCAACGAGTCACGTCTTCAGGCTATTTACGAAATCACTAACCGGGAACCGTTCATTCCTGCGCCTCCCGAGAGCCTAGAAGAGCTTTGGGCAACTAACGTCTTTAGCCTCAGCAAGATGAAAGCGACTCTGCCCAAGGACATCTTTAAGTCCTTGGAAAAGACGATTAAGACGGGCGACAAGCTAGATGTCTCCGTGGCAGACTCTGTGGCTTCTGCCATGAAAGAGTGGGCCATGTCCAAAGGCGCTTCTTACTACGCCCACGTCTTTTACCCACTTACGAACGCTACTGCTGAGAAGCATGATGGCTTCATCTCTCCCCAGAGCGATGGCAGTGCGATCTCTGAATTCTCCGGTAGCCTGCTGGTTCAGGGTGAGCCCGATGGTTCTTCCTTCCCTAACGGCGGCATCCGCGACACCTTCGAAGCTCGTGGCTACACCGCTTGGGATGTGACCAGCCCTGCTTACATTCTCGAAACCGACAACGGTTCTACCCTCTGCATTCCCACCATCTTCGTCTCCTGGACCGGCGAGGCCCTAGATAAGAAGGTGCCCCTGCTGCGTTCCATCAGCGTGGTGAATGAAGCGGGTAGCCGCGTGCTCAAGCTTTTGGGCAACACCGATGTGGCTCCCATCAGCTCCAGCTGTGGTGCTGAGCAAGAGTACTTCTTGGTGGATTCCAACTTCGCCAATGCTCGCCCCGACTTGCTCCTCGCAGGCCGCACCCTGTTTGGCAAGCCTCCTGCTAAGGGCCAGCAATTTGACGACCACTACTTTGGTGCCATCCCTGAGCGGGTTCAGCACTTTATGCAAGACGTAGAGCGCGAGCTTTACAAACTGGGTATTCCCGCCAAAACTCGCCACAACGAAGTGGCTCCGGGCCAGTTTGAAATCGCTCCCGTGTACGAGTCTGCCAACGTGGCCAGTGACCACCAGCAGATGCTGATGACCATCCTGCGCGGCACCGCCAAGAAGCATGGCTTCATCTGCCTGCTCCATGAGAAGCCCTTCGCTGGCATCAATGGTTCCGGTAAGCATGTCAACTGGTCCATTGGTAATGCAACCCAGGGCAACCTGCTGGATCCCGGCGATAGCCCCGATGAGAACCTCCAGTTCTTGGTCTTCTGTGCTGCTGTGATTCGCGGCGTCCACAAGTTTGGTCCGCTGATGCGTGCAGTGATTGCCTGCGCCAGTAACGACCACCGCTTGGGTGCCAACGAAGCGCCTCCCGCCATCATGTCGGTTTACCTCGGCAGCCAGATTGAGAAGGTCTTCCAGCAGATTCAATCGGGTAGCCTGTCCGGCAGCGACAAGAAGGGCAAGATGGGCATGGGCGTTGATACCCTGCCTGAGCTGACCAAGGATGCGGGCGATCGCAACCGCACCTCTCCCTTCGCCTTCACCGGCAACCGCTTTGAGTTCCGTGCTGTGGGCTCTAGCCAGTCTGTCTCGGGTCCCTTGATTACCCTCAACACCATGATGGCGGACTCCCTTAACTTCATTGCTGACAAGCTGGAAGCAGCGGGTGGCGGTAGCCAAGCCAATGTTCTCGCCGTGCTCAAAGAGATCATGGATGCAGATGGCGTAGCTGTCTTCGGCGGCAACGGCTATTCCGAGGAATGGCACAAGATGGCTGTGGAAGAGCGGGGTCTCAAGAACCTGCCCACCACCGCTGATGCTCTGCCTTGGCTCAAGTCTGATGACATCAAAGCCCTGTTCAGCAACACTGGCGTGTTGTCTGAGGTTGAGCTGGCAAGTCGCTTTGAGGTCTACGCCGAGCAGTACATCCTCTCCATTGATGTGGAAGCGAAGCTGGTGGCTGAGATGGCCAAGACCCGCATTTACCCTGCGGCCATGCGTCACCTTACTGACATGAGTGCAGCGGTGAGTAGCCTCAAGGATGCCGGCATTGCCATTGATACAACCAGCCTGCAAAAGGTTGCTAACTTGGCCAAGACCTTGACTGACAAAGCTGATGAACTCAGCGCTGCGGTTGAGAAGCATGACTTTGCCGATACCGAGGCTCACATGCAGTACTGTGCAGGCCCCATCCGCGCTTTGATGGATGAGGTTCGTGCAGCGGCAGATGCTCTGGAAGGCGAAGTTGCAGATGATCTGTGGCCTCTGCCCACCTACCAAGAGATGCTGTTTATCAAGTAAGTAGCGATTCCTAGGCTCTAGCCTAGGTTGATTAGGTCAGAAAGGGAGGGTGCCTGCTCGGGGTACTCTCCCTTTTTGCTGTCTGGGCAAGCAAGAACGCTCTACAATCGCAGTAATCGCTTCATCTCTCTTCTCGCGCTCCTTGCCATGTCCCAGCGTCGTCGGTCTACCAAAAGCCTTCAGCTCCTAGATCGAAGCAGCGGAAAACGCCTGGGTCTCTTAGCAATTTTCCTTGCCCTAATCTTGGGCATTTTCTGGTTTTTAATGGTTTGGATGCCCGGTCAGTCTTATAACGGTTCTCTCGCAGCTTTGACTGCTGAGGAAGTGAGGTTAGAGCAGACATTGAATGGGGATATTTCAATGCTGGCCGCAGGGCCAAGGAGCAATCCAGAGTCATTGGAAATGGCAGCTCAATATATCGAGCAACGCTTTGCCCAGGCAGGACTGATATCTCAGCGGCAAACCTATGAAGTCTCGGGTGAGCGGTATAGCAATATCATTGCGGAAATTCGGGGTCGCGATCGCCCCGACCAAATCGTCCTCGTCGGAGCCCATTACGATACGGCCTATACAACCCCCGGGGCCAATGATAACGCTTCAGGTGTAGCTGCAACATTGGCTTTGGCCGATCACTTTGGGCCCAACCAAGGCAATGCGAAGCCCGCCAGAACACTGCGGTTTGTGGCCTTCGTCAATGAAGAGCCGCCCTATTTCCACACGGAAAACATGGGCAGCTTAGTTTATGCCCGAAAAGCCAAAGCCGATGGGGATGACATTATCGCCATGCTCAGCTTAGAAACCCTGGGCTACTACAGCGATGAACCTGGTAGCCAGAAATATCCTGCTCCCTTGAACTCGCTTTACCCCAACATCGGAAATTTCATTGCTTTTATCGGTGATGTAGGTTCTCGCAAGCTCGTCCGCACCAGCATTCACGATTGGCGCGACAAAGTTCAGTTTCCCAGTGAGGGGGCAGCTCTACCCGGTGGCATTCCTGGTATCGGCTGGTCGGACCATTGGAGCTTTTGGCAGGTGGGCTATCCCGCTGTGATGGTGACCGATACTGCCACCTACCGCGACCCGCACTATCACACTGATAGTGATCTGCAGGAGAATATAGATAGCGATCGCCTGGCTCGGGTGGTGAATGGCCTAGGCCAACTCATCGGCGATTTTGTAGGGCAGTCCGCTGCCTAATCAAGCATTAGATTTCTTGCATGAATATCTGGCCCTCTCCCTAAATCCCTCTCCCAACATTGGGAGAGGGACTTTGAAACCTCCCCTTCCCCCAGAATTGAGGGCAAGGGGTCGGGGGATGGGGGCAGATTCTGCTTCGTGCAAGAGGTCTATTGAACAGAAAGAGTGGAAGACAAATCCCTAAGTAGGTGGATGTTAATATTCTGCTGACTAGGATTCGACTCCGCTCAACTCTCAACTTGCTGGATCACAAAGCCATCAGGGAGGGGAGCAAATTCGCAACCAATAGAAGGTCAGCTCAGCCTATTTCAGGTCATCTACAGAGACAGAAAAATTCGGACTAACAAGTCGTTATATCCACAAGCCAAAGCCCTGAAGTAATGCAAAATCCCATTGATAAATTTAATAGCTGGTGGAAACTTGCAATTTTAGAGACCCCCCTGAAAAAGAAGAATGCCATTTGCGTATCCACAATTGGTAAAGATGGCTTTCCCAATGCTCGGTTTGTAGACTTAAAGGCTGTTGATTCTGAGGGGTTTAAGTTCTGTTCACATTTTGATTCCGTAAAAGGGAAAGAGCTACATCAAAACCCCAAAGTAGCCCTAACTATCTGGTGGGATCACGTCGGTTTGCAAGTTAGAGTCATTGGCATTGCCAAAAAGATAACGAATGACGAAGCAATAAAATATTGGGAGGGCCGTTCAAGAGCTGCCCAGTTAACGACTTTGAGCTCTCAGCAAAGCCAACCGATGGAAAGTGAGTCGAGACTTAGGCAAAACTTGGCAAATATAAAGGAATTTATGGGAGTCTCTAAAATCGAAAAGCCAAGTAATTGGGGAGGCTATGTCGTTATTCCCCGTAGCATTGAATTTCTCACTTTTCGTGAAGATCGGCTGCATCTTCGAGAGCATTATGAATACTCCAATAGTCAGTGGAATAAGTCACTGCTACAACCATGAATGTAGGTATAAAAATCGCGCTGACTAGAATCTAGTCAGCGCGATTTAAAGTCGTTAATCATCGACATTTAGTTCACACAAATATTAACGATCTCACATCATAAGTGGTGGCGATAGATTTAAGTGATTTTTTTTTAGAAGAATCGCTCCTGAAGATAGTGGTATAGGTAGTTTTAGAGCACTTCAAAGAGTTGGGTGGAATGGGAAAACGCAACTACTACGATACCATTGCCAATATCTATGATCAGACTCGCTGGTTGACAGACTCGGTCGCCGAGGAAGTTGCAGATTTCATTGTTGATTTCGTCAATGCATCACCTGAAACATCATTTTTAGAACCAGGCGTTGGCACTGGATTAAATGTCCTGCCTTTGGTTAGACGAGGCTACGCTGTCACTGGCATTGATGTTTCACAAGAAATGCTGGATCAATTCAGTCAAAAATTCCCTCAAGCTCCTCAGAATCTGAGCTTGATCCATGGGGATGCCTCACAATTGCCGTTTCCAGATCAGAGTTTTGACGTCGTGTTAACCGTTCACATGGTTCATACTGTTTCCCACTGGAAGATATTTCTGGATGAGATCGATCGCGTTCTGAAGCCCGGTGGATTTTACCTTAATGCACAATGGATTACGCCCCCTGCTCGGCGGGAGTTTGAGCAATATTTTCGAGCTATTCTAGCCAAGTATGAGCAGTTGCAAGAATCAAAGTCTGTAGACAAGGTCATTGAAGACATCAATGTTGAGGAGTACTTCAACCATAAAGGTTATCAATCGACCTATGTCGTAGCTAAGAAATGGGCAGTGAGTAATACGATAGAGGAACTCTTAAGCTGTTTTAAAATGCGGGCATATGGACTTTGTTGGCGCGTTACAGATGAGATATTTGAGCAGGCTATGAAAGAGCTTGAAGAATTTTGCGACCAGCATTACGAATCTAGCGAAACCCAGTTGTCATCTGAAGCAAAATTTGAAATTTGGGCGTATACTTCCAGCTGAACATCGGGCATTGATGATTTCCAGGATGACATCTATCCGATGACTCGATCACAATAATGGGGTCTCAAGCAAGGGGCTGGTCATTCACCACCCCCTTGAAGTGGAAGCAGAAGGACAGGTTAATTCAGGCCAATCACGTTACGTAATGAGATCCAAACCTGTTGCTTTAGCTCAAGACTAGTATCTTCACCTGCAGCATCAAGGATATCGTCCACGCTGATATTACGGGAGTTGAGACCCAGCTCTAAACGCTGATAACCAGGAATGCCAGGAAGTTCACCTCGAAAGGCTTGGTGAGCGATACTAGCAGGAGATTGCGGTTGAGCGCTGCGCTGTCCTTTTCTGCGGTGCAATTTTCTGCGGACTGAGGCTCCATGAACGTCACTATGCTCCATGCCGGCATAAGCATGGCCACCCGGAGCGCTCACAGATGAATTATCAATGGTATTCGTTGTTCGTAGGACAGCGACCAAGCGACCAGAAGCACCATTATCCGTAAGCTCGATCAGTCCAACGCCAGGGCAACTCCCTTGAGCTGCATGGGTAACAGAAACCGGTACTGGACCACGGAGAGCGACAACCAGGTACTTGCCATCTGGGGTGGTTTCTAACAAGTCTGGGGCTGGATCATTACCGGGCAACTCCTCATCATCTGTGACGGAGGCTGTTGCGCAGGCACCTAGCCCATTGCCTTGACCATTGGCCGAGGTCAGGTCATAGATTGTGCGGTCCAAAGTGGAAGTCTCGAATACCTCCACATTGTTTTGAATACGATCCACCGTATGAATATGGGACCCAGATAAAGTCGCTGCCATACCGTGTGAATCGCGACGAGTGGTGCTGGCTGGCTGTTGCCCAGTGGGATTGCTTGGATCACCCTCTAGATTCCCAATCGTTGCGGTATTGGTTGAATCCTTGAAAACCATCTTGGGGGCAGGTGTGTTCGGAGCATTCGAGCTGGTCCCAAATTGCGAATCATCCAGCGTAAAGAGGGTAAACGTTGATTGAGTTGCCCCTGCTCCTGAG
>CALLPZ010000510.1 GCA_938015405.1 uncultured Pseudanabaenaceae cyanobacterium | reverse complement strand
GGAACTCAGCTTCAGTCGTGAACTGTTGGTTTGCCTCACCTGCCAAACAGAACCGGATTTAATTCATCGCATCCAAGCACAGTCCCCAGGCAATCTGCTGGACGATTAAGACCGCATGCCAAAACACTGGGCTAATCGTTCTGCTCCCAGCAGCAAGGTGAAGTCTGGATTGAGATAGGCCTGACGAAAGACCGCTTCGCTGCAAGGCGCTGCCGGAGCATCTGCCTCTCCTGGAGCTTGGCCCAAGACCTGATGCCAATACTGACCCTTAGCTGTCATCCAGTAAGCCTCGGTTGAAGACATCAGCGTGCCGACAATGGCATCCTCGGTGGGTTGGGTTTGGCGGGCGAACTGGTCCAGCCGACTTGCCTGGGCTCGAAAGCTATGTCCCACTTCTGGAGGTGCCTGGTGATCGTAGGTGCTGGCGAGCGATCGCATCCAGCTAGCAACAGCCCTGAGTTGTCCGGGCTGAAGTTTCTCCAGGAGAGCTATATCAGGGGGCTGCAGTGACTGATCCAGTTCAAGCTTGGGGTCCAGAGGTAAGGAATCGCTCAGGCCCTTGTCTAGGCCTGAAGGGTTGCGATCGCCCATTACTCTCTCCTCAAGCCCGGTAAGGGAAAACGCAGGGGCTTCCGAGGTTTTGCTGTAGCCTCTTGCTTTTTCGACGCCTCAAGATCTTTTACAGCGTTGGCTTTCGCCGCTTCCTGTTCCAAGGATTGATTCAGCTCCGCCAGGTCACGCATTAATCCCAAAGACGCCATATTCACTTGAGTATTCAGCTGGGCAAGCTGCTGAACCTGGCGAGGCGAGGTATTGGGGTTCAAGGATTGGGCCACTGCCACTTGTTGCTCTAACATCTGGGTTGAGGACACCAAGCTGCTCAAACCATTGACCAACTGACGAAGATTTAAACGGAACTGTGGGTCTCCGGTTACTTCGTCTAGGTCTGCCGTTAGTTTCTGGGCATTTTGAAAGGTCACCCGAGCTGCATCCAACGTCTGTTGCAATAACAAGATGGTTTGGGGGTCAGTCAGAGCCTCAGAAGCATCACGCAGGTTTGCAGTCATGACCCGCGTGTTCTGAATCAGCTGCGCCAGATTTTCCACCAAATCCTGGCGACTACTCAAATCCTGAATCAGCGGTTGCAGGGAGCCCAGACTTCCCTGGACGGCACTGCCCGCTTCGCCAACATTGACCAAGGCTTGGTTGAGAGCGTCACGGTTTTGCTCCAGTATTGCGGCTGCCTGGTCCACCAAGCCTTCCGTTCGTTCTACCAAGCCTCCGGTCTGGTCGGCTAAGTCTCCAGCCTGAAGTGCCACGCCGCCCAGCTGCTTGGCTGTGGTATCGACACTTGCGGCGGCTTGACCTGCTGTATTGACGGCGCGCTGCGCAGTGCGCAAGGTCGTGGAAAGATTTCCCACCTGGCCCTGAAGCGAAGTGCTTAACCCTGAGAGGTTCTCCGTCACATCAGTGATGCCTGTGGTTGCCAGCACCACACTTTCTGCTGTGGTCTCAATCGTTTGGAGGACCTGGGGGTTGTTGAGCACCGCCGCCAGCTCATTCATGGAGCGAATCAAGTCGGTTAAATCCGCCACGGTGGAGCCCGCCAGGCGGGAGCCATCACAGAGAATCACCGTCGCATCGCAGTCTTTATCCAAAGGCCCAGCTACGTCCTCTATCTCAGGTACTGCTGCTAAGGGCTGTAGATCCAAAGCCGTTTCCCCGAGCAGCGCAGAGCTTTGGGCCTCGATGCGAGTGCGGTGGGGGATCAGTACATCCAAGCGATTAATATCAATGACCACATCCACCAATTGACTGGTGGGTTTAATGGAGCGGACCTTGCCCACCTGGACGCCGCGATAGTTTACGGGCGTACCTGTTTGGATCCCACGGGCATCAATAAACTCCACAACAATCTGGTAAGAGCTGCGGCCCAATTGGACATCCCGCAGCCAACCGACGAGAGCCAAAAAGAGGCCTATACCCCCCACAATCATTAGCCCCACGGCTCCTTCTCGCATTGCTCGCGATGCCATGCTGTGCCCTTAAACCAAGCCTGTAGTTCAGTTACTTACTCTAACGGGCGATCGCCAGAATGGGGGGTACGCACCGGCAAGGTTGGGCATTATAGAAAAAATTCTATCTGAACAAAATAAACGTTCAATCCTAAGCGAGTCAGGCTTACCCCAGTTAGCATCACCTTTCCTCAGCCAGCCCCCAGCCCCTGCTTAGACCTGTGCGACTCCCTATCTGCCTCTCCAAGACTTGTCCCATTCCTATTCGAGCGATGGGGGGGCAATCAGCCATGCTTCTACTGCTATCGCTGGCCTGTAGTGCCTGCCGTCCTAGTCTCTCCCAGCCCAGTCGTCCTGCACCGCTGCCCCAGGACCCAGCCATTCAGGTTTTCTTCAACCAGTCCCAAAGCAGTCAATATCGCATTGCCTACGACTTCGCTGAGCATCACGCATCAGGTGATTCGGCCTCAGCCATGCGGGATGGCGATGATCTAGAAGCGGTGATTATTGAGGCGATCGCCCAGGCTCAGTCCACTGTCGATGTGGCGGTTCAAGAGTTGCGCCTCCCTGGTGTTGCCCAAGCTCTGATTGAACGGCAGCGCGCTGGGGTGAAGGTGCGCGTCATTCTCGAAAATCAATACAACCAAACCTTGGCGGAAATTGATCGTCGTCAGCTTAGGGACCGAGATCTAGCTCGTACAAATGCTTTGGAGCGTTTTATCGATGCCAATGGAGATGGGGAGATCTCTGCAGCGGAAGTGCAAGCGCGGGATGCGATCGCTCAACTGCGCCAGGCCCAAATTCCCCTGATTGATGACCGTGCTGATGGCTCCAAAGGCAGTGGCTTAATGCACCATAAATTCGTCATTGTTGACGATCTCATTCTGGTCACTGGTTCTGCCAACTTCACCGTGGGCGGCATTCATCGCGAGCCCACAGAGCCTGAGAGCCGAGGCAACGTTAACCATCTACTTCGCATTGAGAGTTCTCTCCTGGCTCAGCTATTCACCGAAGAGTTCAACATTCTCTGGGGAGACGGGCCAGGTGGCCAGGAAGACAGTATTTTCGGAGTGCGCAAACCCCTTCGTCCCACCCGTAGCGTCCCCATGGGTGACAGTCGCGTCACCGTGCAATTCTCTCCTACCGGCAAACGCCAACCCTGGGAGCGCAGTAGCAATGGTCTGATTGCCCAAACGGTTGCTCAGGCAACCCAAAGCATTGATCTGGCCCTCTTTGTTTTTTCTGAGCAAAAGATTGCGGATGCCTTGCAGGCAGCCCACCAACGGGGTACTAGTGTCCGCGCCCTGATCGACCCCGATTTTGCCTTTCGTCCCTACAGCGAAGCCTTGGATTTGATGGGCTACAGCTTAACGAAGGGCTGCAAAGCTGAAAAAGACAATCGCCCCTGGCAACCCGCATTGGAGACGGTGGGTGTGCCTAAGCTGCGACCCAGGGATTCTTTGCAC
>CALLPZ010000509.1 GCA_938015405.1 uncultured Pseudanabaenaceae cyanobacterium | reverse complement strand
TTTTCGAAAATATTTCTTGAAAAGAGAGGATTAAGACTCCATGAGACGATTGTTCGCTTTGGCGCTAGCAGTTTGTCTGTGGTTTAGTTTTGCACCCACGGCTTCTGCCGATGTCGCTGGACTGACCCCCTGCAGCGAATCCCCCCGCTTTGTCCAGCGTGCTCAAGGCGCAACGACTGACCAAGCGAAGGCTCGCTTCGAACGCTACTCTCAAGCTGTTTGTGGTGAAGATGGTTTGCCCCACCTAATCGTTGATGGTCGTCTTGACCATGCTGGCGATTTCACCATTCCTGGCCTGATGTTCTTGTATATTGCTGGCTGGATTGGCTGGGCTGGCCGTTCCTACATCATTGGCGGTCGTTCTAAGAAGAACCCTGCTGAGGATGAGATTGTCATCGATATCCCCCGTGCAATTGCTTGCTCCTTGGGAGCTGCGCTATGGCCCGTGGCGGCTTTTGGTGAGTTTGCTAGCGGCAAACTGCTGGCTGATGAGAAGGAAATCACCGTTTCCCCTCGCTAGGTTCACCTCCGCTATTGGTATTGCGGTCTAATTTGATTTAGGAGCTTTTGTAATGATTCGCTATCTGTCTACTGCCCCAGTGGTTCTTACCATCTGGATGTTTATCACTGCCGGCATCTTGATTGAGTTCAATCGTTTCTTCCCCGATTTGCTCTTTCACCCTTTGTAAGCCGCCGAGATTAGGGAATTCTTTCTCTGTTTTGCGTCTTCCATAGGACATTAAAGCCCGCAGCTTCACACGAAGCTGCGGGCTTTAAACTTTGATTGAAAGGCCCCCAGTTTGTCGGAGCCTTGAAAAGTTGGTGCTCTCGCTAGTTGCTTTAAGAAGCTATTCCAGCGACAGGTGGATTCTGAGCTTTGGCTTCATCAGTCTGGTCTGGGCTGAATAGAGCATCCTTGAGTTGTCTGACGGCTACTTTCAGATCATCATTGACAATCTGAAGGTCAAATTCATCAGCGGCATCAATCTCAATGCTTGCCTTCGCTAAGCGTTTTTGGATGGCTGCTTCCTCATCTTGACCTCGAGCCCGAATGCGTGACTCCAGTTCTTCGAGGGAGGGGGGGAGGACAAAAATCTGCTGAGCTTCTGGATAACTCTTGCGGACCTGGCGAGCACCTTCGAGTTCGATCTCTAAAATGACGAGTCGCCCCTGGTCCACCTGCTCTTGGATCGGTTTTCGGGGGGTGCCATAGCAATTTCCGGCAAACTCAGCCCACTCCAGTAGATCTCCACACTTCACTAAGTCTTGGAAAGCATCGGGTTCCATGAAGTAGTAGTGATGTCCTTCGATTTCCCCTGCGCGGGGATTTCGAGTTGTTGCTGAAATTGATAGGTAAACGTCAGGGTGGTCTGCGAGGACTGCCCTGAGTAATGTGCCCTTGCCAACACCGCTAGGCCCTGTGAATACAACAACGCGTCCGCTCATCGCCAATGTTCTGTCCCCAGTTGGTAAACCGATTGGGTTTCATGATCTAACGTTTGGGATTGGTTGACAAGCTGCGATTGGGCCCCAGGAGAATGGCTGGGCTAGCTGACTTTTGAATTGGTGCTGTCCTGTAGTTCCTTGTGGCTGACAAAGCGATTGGCCACCGTCTCTGGTTGAATCGCTGACAGAATTGCATGGCCCGAATCTGTCACAATTACGGCCCGGGTCCGTCGACCATAGGTCGCATCAATAAGCTGACCCCGTTCTCTCGCGTCGTTGATGATGCGTTTGATAGGGGCTGATTCTGGGCTGACAATAGCAATGACACGGTTTGCAGAAACGATATTTCCAAAACCGATGTTGATTAGCTTGATGTCCATTAGACCCAGCTCTCCAAGAGAAAGCATTAAGAAAATCTGTACCTTTATAATAATAGCCTTGTATTGACGATAACAATATTCAAAACCATTTTGCATTGATTTGAGTTTGCTGTGAGAGAGGCCTAAAATGAGGTTTCTATGGGCAAAAATGCTCATCTCTACTGCTCTGCTCAGTCCAAGGTAAGTGGTGTATTAGCTGAGGGGAACTAGAGGGATGTCTGGTCTTGATCTGTAGGCCTGACTTTCCCCTGGTAAGCGCCTTTGAGGTGGCTTCTCCTGGGTGCTGGGGATCGGAGGAAACGGGTTAGACTGACGACGCTGGGCTGCAATATGAGGATATTCATCGGCTGCTCCAGCCTGAGCTGAGAAAAAGTTGTATTTCTATACGAATTTTTGTAAAGCTCGCCAACTTTGATTCTTTTAGGGCGACTCTTCGCTCGGATGCTGCTGTGCAACCTTTCGATTTCACGACCCAAGCTGCTGTTTGTTCGGAGCTTCAGGATGATTTTTTGCCTGCTCGCCTGGAGAAGGTCTATCAGCGCGATCGCCACACGCTCTGCTTAGGGCTTCGAACTTTCCAGGGCCGCAGCTGGCTAACTATCTCCTGGCATCCCCAAGCGGGACGTATTCACCTCAGTGCGCCACCGCCCAAGGAGCCCGATACCTTTGCCTTTAGCCAGCAGATCCAGAGCCAGATCAAAGGGTTGGCACTGAGCAAGATTGTACCCATGTCCCCCTGGGAGCGGGTGTTGGATTTGCAGTTTGCGCCTCGCCCCGGTGAGGAAGCGCTTTGGCACCTATATGTAGAGGTGATGGGCAAGTACAGCAATGTGTTGCTGGTCAATGCGGACAATCAGGTGATTACGGCGGCGCGCCAGGTGGGGGGGAAGCAGTCACGGATTCGGGAAATTCAGACAGGCCAGCCTTATAACCTGCCGCCTAGCCTGCAGGAACGTCAGCCTCGCAAGGATGAGTCTTTTGAGGATTGGCAGGCGCAAGTTGGCCTGGTGCCGGGGGCGATCGCCAAGAACTTACGCATTAGCTATCGCGGTCTCAGCTCCTGTCTGAGCAATGCCATGGCGTTTGCAGCGGAGCTAGACCCCAAGACCTCCAGCGATGACTTAAGCCCGGAGGACTGGCAGCGACTGTTTAAAGCCTGGCACCATTGGCTTGATACTTTGGAGACCGGCAATTTTCAGCCCAGCTGGACCGAGTCTGGCTATACGGTTATGGGCTGGGGGGAGGTTCGTCCTGCGGAGTCGGTCCAGAAATTGTTGGATGGCTATTATCAGGACCAGCGCGATCTCCAGCTCTTCGGCCAAATCCAACATCAGCTACGTCAAAAGCTCAAAGGCTTGCTGACAAAGCTGCGTCGTAAGGGCCAAGGGTTCGAGCAGCGGTTGGACCAATCTTCTGAAGCTGACCAATACCGTATCCAAGCAGACTTGCTTATGGCCCATCTCCATGACTGGAAGCCGGGCATGAAGCAGATGGAAGTTGTGGATTTTGAAACGGGTGAACCAGTCACCATTGCCATCAACCCTGAAAAAAATGCGGTGCAGAATGCTCAAAAAATCTATAAAAAGCATCAAAAGCTCAAGCGAGCCCGTTTAGCAGTAGAGCCTCTATTGGCAGAGGTCAATGGAGAAATTCATTACCTAGAACAGGTCGAAGAAAGCCTCGATGAGCTGAGTGCCTATGACCGAGGGGCAGGTGACCCGTCGGATTTGACGGCCTTGCTGGAGATTCGCGATGAGCTGGTGCAACAGGGCTATGTGCCGGATCCCTCCGGTCGCCCTCGCAAGCCGGTTGCGGAGTCTAAGACAGATTTCCATCGTTACGAGAGTCCTAACGGGGTCACTCTATTGGTGGGCCGCAATAATCGCCAAAACGATCAGCTCAGCTTTCGTATGGCCAATGACTATGACCTCTGGCTCCACACCCAGGAAATTCCAGGAAGCCATGCCTTACTGCGTCTAGAGCCCGGCCAGCCCGTGGATCCCCAGGATTTGCAATGGGCAGCGGATATGGCGGCACTTCACAGTCGGGCTCGCCAGAGTGAGCAGGTGCCGGTGATTTACACCCAGCCTCGCCATGTTTATAAGCCCAAGGGGGCCCAACCCGGCATGGTTATCTATAAGAAAGAGCAGGTGATTTGGGGGCAGCCCCAGCGTGCCAAGGCTTTATTGGAGGCGAGCACTTAGATTCAGTGCCTTAGAAGTGCCTTAGAGTCGCTACGTTTCCCGCTGGCTAATAGCTTTAACTGGTGGGGGATGCAGCAATAACTCGGTGCTGAATTCCAGATCTTTGAAAAATGTCAGTAAAGTTTCGTAACGAAAACAACAAAAACTCGGTTACAATTCAATCGCAACGGAAGCAACGGATACAAAAAGTTTGAGCGTTTGGGAATACGCCTAACTTCCTCTAGTAGAGATTGCATCCTCAATTATTCCGTGGGTCAGCCTTGCCGGGCTGGCCCTTTGCGCTTTAAATGCCCGTTTGAGTGATGGGCTTTCGCAAATACTGTGGTTTTGGGCTGTATTCCGACGCTGCCAACCTTACAATGGCAGCAAGATCGCCTGATGTTTCCGCTGCCTGAACTATGACCGCTCCCAGCGAACTAAAACCCAAGCCTCCTGAGGAAGAAGAGGCTAAATCTCTAGCCCAGGTTCGGGAAGAGCTTGGGTGGGATGAAGCGCCAGATGACGTGGAAATGTCCCTGTTTGATCACTTGGAGGAACTGCGCTGGCGTATTTTTTACGCGGCGATTTCTGTTCTGGGGGGCATCATTATTTGCTTCGCTTTCGTGAAGCCCTTAGTGCAGTTCCTGGAAGGACCAGCCAACGGCGTGACCTTCCTGCAGCTCTCTCCGGGTGAGTATTTCTTTGTGTCTCTCAAGGTGGCGGCCTATAGCGGCATGGTGATTGCCAGCCCGCTGGTGCTTTACCAAATCATGCAGTTTGTCCTGCCAGGACTGACTCGAAGGGAGCGCCGCTTCTTGGCTCCCATTGTCTTGGGGTCTACTGTTCTGTTTGCCACAGGTCTTGCCTTTGCTTATCT
>CALLPZ010000508.1 GCA_938015405.1 uncultured Pseudanabaenaceae cyanobacterium | reverse complement strand
GTAAGGCATATTCTTCTACTTGCGTTTGTTTTAATTAGTATGACCATTAAACGCAATTTTGTTTCAAAAATGCAACATTCTTAAGGGAGGTTTACGATTTCAGAAAGTAATTGCTCCCGACGACTGGCGATACAGTGCCCTACGAAGCCTAACCCTCGCAAGTCAACTCATATCGCTGAAGCAATTACCCAGAGAAGGATTGCGCCTCTTTCGAGAGTGGGCTCGGCTACATTTAATCCATCTCTACAATCGTGAGAAAGGCTTGCAGCACCAAGCACCTAAGAATCGAGGTGTGAAACACAAATTTCAATTCTTGGCAGGGGTCTATTAAGACTCATGCAATGTCACAGGGAACTCAGGTTTCAACCCGGCATCACGCTCTACTGCGGACATGCTGTGTCATGTCCCCCAGCGCTAACTCAGCTCCTTCAATATCTCTTGCCTAGACCTCTACAGATTTGATCATCCTGTAGCCCTGGGAAGCAAAGCTGCTGCTTGAGCGATCGCCAAAACCAGCAAGCAGCTTCGGCGATCGCTCCCTTCAACTCCACCCAGGGAAAGCTTTGAGCATCAGATACTTGATTCCCGGGAAGTGCCAAATGAGAGGGATCCAGCTCAGCGTTGGTTGGACTGATTGGTGAGCGCGAGGAGTAATGTCCGTAGCTTCAGCTCAACCTCAGCTCGTTCTTGGGCGGGCACGGACCCACTCACAATGCCAGCACCGGCAAAGAGCTGAGCCTGGCGATCTTGCAGCAGCGCAGAGCGAATGCCCACACAGAATTCGCAATTGCCCTGGCCATCGATCCAGCCAATGGGTGCAGCGTAGAGCGATCGCTCAAAGCCTTCCAGTTGCTGAATCTGAGCGCAGGCATCCCGTTGGGGCACCCCGCCCACGGCAGGCGTCGGATGCAGCTGGGACAAGACCTCAAAGGGATGAATGCCCTGGGGCAAAGGACAATGGATCGGGGTCTGCAAATGCTGGATGCCTGTGAGCTGGAATACCTGGGGCTCAGGCTCTCGTTGGGGCGTGAGACCTAAATCTTCGAGCTGCCGTTCAATAAAATCTGCGACCAAGCGATGCTCATGCAGCTCTTTGGGACTGGTCCGCAAACTCTGAGCCAACTGAATATCTGTCGCTGGCGTCACACCTCGGGGGGCCGAGCCTGCTAGGGCCTCGGTGTAGAGATGCCTTTGCTGAACCTGAATCAAACGCTCTGGACTTGCACCCAAGAACACTGCCCCTTCACCGTTGCCTACGGAAAAGCTGTAGCAATCAGGGTGACGCGATCGCAGGGCTGCCAAGGCTGCTGCTGGATCCAATGCATCATCGGCCTGGACCTGGAGCACCTGGGCCATCACAGCCTTATGCAACTGACCTTCACCGATGGTCTCTAAAACCGCAGCAACAGAGGATTCAAAGGCATCTCCATTGAATTCACAGCGCACCAGCGGCGCAGAGCGGGTCGAAGCCCTCGCCAAGGCCTGGGTTCGCTGAACCGCTCGGAGGCCTTCGCGACTGGGTAAAGCCTGGAGCTGACCATAAACATCCCAGGCCTCGCGAGCCTCCTGAGGATCGATCTGCCCCTGGCACAAGCGGAAATTGGCCACAAAGGTGGTTTCTGCTTGATCCTTCGGCAAACGATGGTGCAGATGGCGATTGGCTTGACCCTGACGGACCACCTGCCAACGCGGTAGATGCAGCGTTGCAGGGGGAAAGGGACTGCCCTCGGCAACCTGATCGAAGAAGGTGAAACTGCAGAAAAAGCGCGGCTGCGCACCATACAGAGACTGACCTCGGGAGCGAACATAGTTACCCGCCAGCACCATGCGACGCTGCTGCTGATTGACAAAAGCTTGAGCTTGGGAGAATCGCTGGGGTCCCTGAAAAGTAGCTTGAATGGCAATCTCCGCAGCCGCGATCGCCAATCCTGTACTGGGTTGCTCCCAATAAAAATGAGGCACCTGAAAGCCACCGAGCTGATCCAGCGCAAGCAGCGGATCTAAATCTGGGAGGGGCAATGCCACACTGAGGCAACCCGGAGACACCCCATGCTGGCCCTGCTCCCCAGCATGGGTGGTAGTTTGGACTGCGCTATGGAGAGCATCCTGAAGCTGAGTCAAAAAGTGACCGAACTGGCGGGGCGATCGCCAGCGGATTTCCTTTTGGGGAGTAAAGACCATAAAGAACGTTTTATTAAAAAGGCGAACGCTTCAATAGCAGTCAAACGGGAAAAAGAATAGTTAAAAAATGTAACAGCCAAAAACCGCTACAGCCTTGATTCTATAAGGATTCTAGGCGTTGAGTGGGTCGATCATGACAAAGCTGTTATTAACTCTGGCTGAATGTTGTCGATTCACAGATGGAAATTAGCCCAGTTAAGAGATGGACCAACGAAGGGGAGGCTGAGTGTTTCAGCTTGGCTCAGCTAACGAAAATAAAGGGGTTTGATAACAAAGGTGTCAAATCGTGACCCCATCCTAAAGAAATTGGTATTGATCAAAAGGACAATGGGAGTCTTGCAAGCTCAACAGTTCTGAAGCATTGACCAGACTGTTGCAGCAGCTGCTCCTGCGATCGCCTAATCACCTTCAATGACTTCACCGGTCCTGGCTCCTGCTATTACTAAAAAGTTATGGATGGCGGCCCTCAAGCCCCCCATGTATAGCGTGGCAATCATGCCCATTTGGTGGGGAACCGCTATTGCTTATTACGAGACAGGGCAACTCCAGGGTCTAATTTTTGGTCTCTTTTTGGGCGCTGCTGTATTGCTGCTGGGCTGGGAAAATCTCGCCAATGACGTCTTCGATGCAGACACCGGCATCGACGTGAACAAGCACCATTCCCTGGTGAACATCACTCAAAATCGCGGCCTGATCTTCGGCCTAGCGAACACGTTCTTAGCCCTAGGTATCGGTGGGATATTGGCCAT
>CALLPZ010000507.1 GCA_938015405.1 uncultured Pseudanabaenaceae cyanobacterium | reverse complement strand
GATCGGCAGAAGGTCTAATAAAGTGGTCGTTAGAGATGCGCATCTTTGGGCAATGATAGTTGCCATGGCGATACCGGAGACAGGACGAGAGCTGGGTTGCCCTCATAAGGTCCAGTGAAGCCGGGGGGCGGACTTTTGCTTTGCCAATAGAAATTAAAGAAGTTCAGATCAAGGCTGCTCCTGATCTTTTCTTCACAGTGAATGCAATGAGCCATAATACTTTTGCAGCCGAATCACTGAGACAAGATGATTTCAGGCCTACCTCTTCTAGAGACAAAGCTCTATGTCCCCCAGTGGTTGACTGACCTTGTCTCACGTCCAAGACTGCTTGCTCGCATCCAACAGGTGCGCGCTTTTACGCTGGTTTCAGCCCCAGCGGGTTTTGGTAAGACAACGTTGCTGGCCGAATGGATCGCGTCTCTTCCGACACGGCGGATTGCTTGGGTGTCTCTCGATCCCAGCGATAATGATGCTGCCTTTTTCTGGACCTACCTGATCGCTGCTCTGCAAAAGGTGGAAGCTCAGTTGGGACAGCGCTCACTTTCCCTTTTACACTCTCCCCACCCCCCGCCAATTGAGTCGGTTTTAGTCACTCTAATCAATGAAATCAACGCTGTTGAGGAGCCTTTCGCCCTAGTCCTCGATGATTATCACGTCATTGAAACCCCATCGATTCATCGCGCCATTGACTTCTTGCTCAGCCACCGGCCACCGCAGATGCATCTCGTCGTCGCCAGCCGCAGCGATCCCCCCTGGCCGCTGGCCCGGATGCGGGCTCGTGGCCACTTAACCGAACTGCGAGCGAGCGACTTACGGTTTACTTCGGAGGAAGCAACAGCCTTTCTCAACCAGGTGATGGGATTGGATATCTCAGTTTCGGATGTGACTGCCCTAGAACAGCGAACTGAGGGCTGGATTGCCGGATTGCAGCTGGCAGCTTTATCGATGCAGGGGCGGGATAATCTGTCTGTTTTTATTCAAGCCTTCTCCGGTAATGATCGCTATATCGTGGACTATTTGCTCGAAGAAGTCTTGCAGCGCCAGAGCGATAGCGTTCGTCATTTCTTGCTCCAAACTGCCATCCTAGAGCGCCTGAGCGCTCCCCTTTGCAGCGCCGTTTGTGACATCGTTGATGACCCCACTGAAAGCCAGAGCATGCTGGTCAATTTAGAGCGGGGCAATCTGTTTATCATTCCGCTAGACAACAAGCGTCAGTGGTATCGCTATCATCACCTGTTTGCCGATGTGCTCCAGGCACATGCCAGGGCAGAACAGCCAGAAAAGCTCTTGGCTCAGCATGGCCGAGCCAGTCAGTGGTATGAGCAACAGGGAGCAATCACTGAGGCCATTCACCATGCCCTAGCTGCTCATACCTTTGAACGGGCAGCCGATCTGATCGAGCAAGCCTGGCCCGTCATGCGCAATCGTCAGCAGGAAACGACGGCGCTGGGCTGGCTAAATCGGCTCCCAGATTCGCTGATCCAGACCAGACCAGTGCTGAGTGTGACTTACGCGCTGGTGATGTTGAACACTGGCCAGCAAGCAGCGGTTGAAGCACGGTTACAGGATGCTGAACGGGGCTTAGCGCAGTTGGGAAAGCGGGAGAGCAATAACGAGCGATATCGGTCTTTACCTGCATCGATTGCCAATGCCCGTGCCTTTTGCGCCCAAGCGCTGGGGGATATTGACGGCGCGATCTCCTATGCCCAGCAGGCCTTGGCTTTATTGCCAAGCGAGGAGGATAGCGAACGAGGCGTGACCGCAGCATTTCTCAGCCTGGCCTACTGGACAAAAGGTGAGCTAAAAGACGCACACCAGTCCTTGAGCGAGGGAAGGATAATTTTTCAGAAGCTGGGCGCGATTCAGATTATGGTCAGTGCAACCTTGGGTCTTGCAAAGATAGGGATAGCTCAGGGCTGGCTACAAGCATCGGCGAAAACTTGCGAGCAAACTCTTCAATTAGTTGAACAACAGTCTGAGCCAATTCTGCGAGGAACAGCAGATTTGTATTTGGCTTTAAGTGAGATTCGCTATGAACAGGGAGATTTAGTAGCTGCCAATCAACTGCTCTCGCAAGGGAAAGCCTTGCGGGAGCAGGGGTCGGTGTCTGGAGCTAACTATCTCTGGTGGTTAGTTGAGGCAAAATTACAAGCTGCCCGAGGAGACTTCGACGCAGTGCTGGAGCTGCTTCAGGAGGCTGCACGGTTGCGTCAGCGATCTCCCATTCCCAATGTCAGTCCCATAGAAGCCATCAAGGTACGGTGGTGGTTACAACAGGGACGATTCACGGAAGCGCTGAGCTGGTCACAGGAGTGCGGTTTGTCGGTCAATGATCCGCTCAGTTACCTGCACGAATATGAGCACTTGACCTTGGCTGGCGTCTTGATTGCTCAGTATCGGCGGGACGTTCAGGAGGAAGTGCTTGCTCAGACCATTGAACTCTTGAATCGGCTGTTGGCAGCAGCAGAAGCCCAGGAGCGTACAGGTAGCATTCTTGAAATACTAATGTTTTTGGCTCTAGCGAATGAAGCCCAGGGAGAGATTACTGATGCAATCTCTTCCCTACAACGTGCCATTAATCTGGCTGAACCCGAGGGCTATGTTCGCATCTTTGCTGAACAGGGCAGCCCAATGGTGAACCTGTTGCAGGAAGCAATGAACCAGGGCATTACATCTACTTACAGCCACCAACTTGAGATCGCATCAGTAACCTGGGGCAAGAGGCATCAGAATGCTCCAATGACTGCTTCCACTGCTGTATCGCAACCGCTACTCGATCCGCTTAGCGAGCGGGAGCTAGATGTTCTGCGGCTGCTCAACACCGAGCTATCCGGTCCTGAGATCGCCCGTGAACTGGTCGTTGCCCTGAGCACTGTGCGCACTCATACCAAGCGAATTTACAGCAAGCTCAATGTCAGCAATCGTCGAGCTGCTGTGAAGCGAGCAAAGGAGCTCAATTTGCTCTAGCATCTTTCCACGAGCAAGCTTTCCTCACCCGTAATCCCCAGATCTGGGGATTACGCCTATCCACATCCATTTGTAGCTTGAAGGTGTTCCACGACCTCACTCACTCAAACCACTACATCTAGGATTTAAATCATGGTTCAAGCGACTCAATTTTGGGACAAGATTGCCGAAAGATATTCTAAGCAGCCGATCGCGGATGAAGCTGCTTACCAGAAAAAACTGGCGGTCACCCGCAACTACTTTCATCCTGAAATGGAAGTGTTGGAGATCGGTTGTGGTACGGGATCAACAGCCATCTTGCATGCGCCCTACGTCAAGCACATTCGTGCCATTGACTTTTCAGAGAAGATGATTGCGATCGCCCAGGGCAAAACTGAGGTTGAAGATATTCATAATCTGACCTTTGAACAAGCCTTGATTGAAGATCTCGACATTCCAGATCAGAGCCTGGATGCAGTGCTGGCGCTCAGCATTTTGCACCTGTTAAGAGACAAGGAAGCGGCAATCTTTCAGGTTTACCAAATGCTCAAACCGGGGGGC
>CALLPZ010000506.1 GCA_938015405.1 uncultured Pseudanabaenaceae cyanobacterium | reverse complement strand
GTTGGCTTAATTCCAAGGTGGGAGCTCTGGTGTCTTGTTCTCTGGTTGCGGTGCTGGGGCTGGATGAGATGGGCGTCTTTGGCTGGGGCGCTGGGTGTTGGGAAGGGGCAGGTTGGTAGAGGATTGAGAATTGGGCAGTTGAGGCTGGCGTGAGCTTGGGGGACGTGACTGCATTGCCTGGGCGTCAAGGCTATTGCTTGGCCCTGTGCCGGGTAGGTCAATTTGCTGCCGAAGTCGCTGATAATCGCCCTCAACTTTGGCCTGGGATTCGATCTGAGCGAACTGCTCTGCGACGGGGTCGTATTGCATTTCGGCTGTGAGATCAGCCTGGGCTTCCATCGTGAGGATTTTCTCTTCCATGCGATCGAAGACTGCGCCTGAACCCTCTGGATTCGTGCGCTCTAGCAAATCGTTCATGCGGTTTGTGGCGGCGGCGGAGCGAGCGCGGGCCACGTACATGTCTTTCTTGGTCTTGGCATCGCCCAGCTTGCTGTCTAGCAAGCGCATATTTTGCTTGAGCTGGTCGATGAGCTGGCGCTGTTTGACGATTTGGCTGGCCAGCGCTTCTGCCGTGTTGATGTAGCCCTGGCGTTTGGCGAGGGCCTCTTTGGCGAGGCCTTCTTGCCCATTCTCACCAGCCATGAATGCGCGACGCTGCCATTCTGAGGCGTTGGCATCGGCTTGGACCAATTGGCGTTCTGTACGCTTGAGGGTGGCAACAGCCTGGGCCACGGCTTGGCGCAATTCCACCACATCAGATTGCATGTCCTGAACGGTCTGTTCCAGGATGCGTTCGGGATCTTCAGCCTGGCTCACCCAATGGGTGACCTGGGCGCGCACGACCCGTCCAACTCGATCCATTAATCCCATGCCAGCCATCCCAGGGTGTTCTAACCTTTGTCGTACTCGAATGCTTTGGTGATGAACCACCGTTTGATGAGGTTCACATAGACAAAGCAGTCCTGCTATTGGTCCTATTATGTCGCGACCCTCGCGATCGCCCCAGATGGTTTAGCCCTTGGGCAGCATCAACCCCTGCTGGAACTGCGGGCCAGGCCACCCCCTGCGGAGAGCCCTATCCCCATGACTTGATTCCAAGCGCTTTTCCTAAAGCGATGGCCTCAATCCAAACTTTGGATTGAGGCCATCGCTTGGCTGCCTAGGTTCTGCAGGCTCAGGCAGTGAAGCGACTAGCGATTTTCCACGGAAGCAGAGATGCCTTGATCCTGGAGGCGCATCAGCAGATCGCCTGCGCTGGCTGCATCATCGAACACACCGGCTTGAATAAAGGCCCCTGTGTCGTAGTTCTCCACATAGGCATCGGGAACGACACTTTGGATTTCAGCTAAGGCAGCGTCACTGATGTAAGGCGCGACGACAATGTAGCTGCTCCGGTTGTAGCTCTCTTCCTCGATGGGAGTGTAGGAGTCCTGGATGATGGGAGCAGCAGCAACGGTGTCAGCGACTTCTGGCTCAGGCTCCCAATAGGTAATCTCGGCTGCTTCGCTCGGTGCCGCGACGATGGGTTCCGGTGCGGGAGCTTCAGACTGAATGACAGGGGCAGGTTCTGGTGCCGGAGCCGGAGCCGGTGCTGGAGTAGGCAGCTGGGTCACTTCCATGGGTTGAATGACTGGCGCTGCTGCAATAGCTGCCGGAGCAGGGGCGGGGAGCGCCGGGGTGGGTGCGACCTGAACAGGAGAGACGACTGAGGGTAAAGGCGTTTCGGCGGTCATTTGCTCTGCAGTGGAGCGACCGGAAACGGCATTGGCCAAGTTAGAGAGGAGGCCAGACTCGGGGATGGGCTGAATCACATTGGGCAATGTTGCAGCGCCGCCGGGAGCCATGCCGCCAGGAGCAGTGCCGCCGCCGCCAGTGCTGGTGATGCTGCCGGGAAGGGGCTGGGCAGTGGAAACGGTGAGATTGGTTGTGAGACCAGAGAAGCTACCCAAGCTAGATTGGCTGTGAATAGGGTTGCCATTGGGGTCCAGACTACCCAGGTTGCTGAGGGAGAGCTGGATAAATTCCCGCTGGGTTAGATCAGGAGCACCGGGGGGTAACTCAGCCGGAATATTCTTAGCTGCGGTGGTGCCGATAGCGATGCTGTTGTCGGCCGCTGGTTCTTCGCTGCTGGGGAAGAGCTCAGAGAAGCGCAGGTGGCTGACGCTGTTGGGATTCATCAACAGATAGCCCGAGGCTGCACCAGCCGCGAGTACCAGCAGTGAGGCACCTACCCCTGCGGGGGTCATGAGCTTCTTGAGGAAGGATGTTTCCTCGGACTTCAGTTTGATGCCCTCTAGGTCTTCCTCGGGCATCGTTCCTAGACTTTCGAGGAGCGCTGCGGAAGAAGCGAAATAATCTTCTTCGTCGTTATCTGCAGTCTCGCCGTTATCTTGGCGAATGATGGCAAGGCTAGAGCTATTGGCCGTAACTTCGTCAGTGCCTGCTGTCTCAGTATCGCCTGGCGTCACTTCTGAGGCTTCTGCAGCAGCACTGAGGCTGAGGGGGGCCGTGGATTCTTCCGCTGCCGCACTATCCAGGTTGGTTTCTTTCGCGGGAGCGAGTTGTGCTGCTTCGGCTTGGGCAGCCAGGGCTTGCTGGGCTTTGAGCTTATCCGCTTGGGCCTGACGGCGTTTTTCGCGCCGGTAGCGAACCAGTTCATCCTCCAGCTGAACGTCCAGACTTTGGAGGACGGATTGTAAGCCACCCTGAAGGGAGAGCTCGGGGGCTTTGAGTAAAGTAGTAGCGGAGGAAGATTGGCTCATCAGACCACTCGGGGGGTGAGTTGTTTGCGCAATTGCTTATTTGGTTGCCAGAGTATACCAGCCATTGGCAATTTGTCAGCGGTGCGGCTTGACTTTCTTTCTGGTGCCTGAACCCGCCTATATCTTGGGGCGATCGCCCTCTTGTCTCCCCAGCGAGATTTGTTGTTTCCCCGCTGGGGAGCAATCATCTGCCCTCATTGGCTTTCACGTTTTAGCTGCTCTATTTCTGCCCGAGGCTTCGGGGAAAACTGCCAATGGATATTCAGCCCCTGAACGGAATTTTGAACGGTATTGGTTCCGGTGATGAGTGGGACAACCAGCGCCTTTTGCAGCGGCTGATTACCCAATGGAATGGCATTGTGGGACCTAATGTGGCGAAACATAGTCGTCCGCTTGAGATTCACAATGGCGTGCTTCAGGTCGCAACATCTACAGCGGTCTGGGCACAGAACCTCAGCTTCGAACGCCGCCGCATCCTCAAAAAACTCAACGCTCGCCCAGATTTCAAACTGCTGGGTCTCAAGGAAATTCGCTTTTCCACGGCCCAGTGGCACAGCCGTCCCGGCAGTAACGGTGCCCGTCCCATCGATAAACGGCTCAATTCCTATCAGCAGCAACTGCAATGGCAGCAACATCCCAGCCGCATGCCTCCCCCAGAGGATGCAAATCTT
>CALLPZ010000505.1 GCA_938015405.1 uncultured Pseudanabaenaceae cyanobacterium | reverse complement strand
TTATCGCGGAGACGAGCCAAGCCGCTCGCAGCAGCAGCACGAACCTCAGCCTTCTTATCCTGGCTAGCCTTCATCAGCTCAGGCATGACCTGGGGAGTAGAAACATTTGCCAAGGCCTTTACCACTGCGGCACGAACATAGAAACTACGGTGATTTGCTTTCTTACGTAGGGAAGCGATCGCCTGATCGCCACCAATCTCACCTAGGGTCATTGCTGCATTGGCAGTCATAGCCAAGTCGCGGCCGTTCATCAGCTTAATCAGCTCAGGGACCGCCATGGTCAAGTTGCTTGCACCGGGCGCTTGGGTACGAATTTCACCCAGAATGCGAACAGCCCGCATCCGCACATCCAACTGAGAATGCTTGAGGGCCATGACCAAGCCCATGGTGGCTGCTTCACCAAAGCTGGCCAAATGAGTGGAAGCCATCTCTCGTTGTTCCCAAGAATCACTAGCCAAGGCCTGTAACATGTCGCCCATCGCAGGCTTAACACGCTGAGTGGTGGCTGTCTTGAGGAGGGAGGTGTACATGGCTAGATACCTGAGTGGAAATCTCTGCAATTAGACTAACTTGGCCAAAACCTGAATCACTTGCATGGAAACCCCTAAGTTTGAGTTGAATATCTGCGCTTACTGGCCGAATTACCCAATCGTTTCAAACAAAAAAATAACATCCTAAAAACTCTTTCTAAAGATTAATCTTTTTTACTCAATGTAGCCATAGCAGGCTATTTCAGCGTTCTGATCAATTTTATTTTTCTCTTGCAAATTCATTTGCCAAGCCCAGATTTGATCCCCATAGGAAAAATGCCACCACTCTTTAGGGTGACCAATTAGCCCTGCCGATTCCATTGAGGAAAACAAGAGAGTTCGCATCCGATGAGCTGCCTGACCAACCGCATCTTGAGCGTTAGAAAAGTGCTGAGGAAATGACAATTCCGACAGTTCATCAATGGCAGACCCCATATCTATAGGGTTACCAGAACCATCCACTAAGGTGACATCAATCGCTGCCCCCGTGCTGTGGGGCGGCGGCATAGTACGGTCCAAACTGGGTACAGCCCAAAACTGATACACAGCCTGCCAAATTTCAGCGGTTTGGGCCTCATTCAGCGCCTCAGCCCTCAGCCCTCGAGCCTCGCATTCTTGGGCAAAGCTGTAATCCACCATATGTTGTTGCACTGCCACGGGACGATAGGCATCAAAGATTTGGATCTGCCAGTCCGGTTTAAGCTGCTGCAAATGCGTTTGGGCCTGCCTGAGACGCTCTACAATCCCGGCTCGCAGGTAGAACGGTGACTTATCACCATAGGGCGCTCCCACCGCCACATAGGGATGGGGATCAACCACCGCAAACTCAGCCAGAGGAATGGGCACCAAGGGCTCACCACACTCTGCGATCGCCACATCTTGATAAGGCTTCTTCACCATTCCCATCACTCTCTCTCTTTCTCGTACAAGCAGGCAGTCCAAATGCACCCTGGCCTGAAATGGAGTCTCAAACCAGGAATCAGGCCTTCTGGTTGTTTCTCCCCTCTTTCCCCCCTCACTCCCGGCCCCCAAGAATGGGCGAGGGGGGAAAGAGGGGCGAGGGCATTTTGAGGCTGTCAAACCCCAATTGACTTAGCCTCACCCTCTACAAAAACACAAAACAAAAGGGCCAGCCCTCACTAGGCCAGCCCTTTCATCAACGGAGCCCTTAGGGCTTCTTAACCCAACCTAGCCAGCGTAAACGATAACCTTTTTACGGTTCTTGCCTTTACGCTCAAAGGTTACAACGCCATCAATCAAAGCAAAGATGGTGTCATCTTTACCGCGACCCACATTGTTACCAGGGATAATGCTGGTGCCACGCTGACGCACCAAAATGCTGCCTGCGCTTACAGTTTGGCCACCATAGCGCTTAACGCCGAGGCGCTGAGCATTAGAATCGCGACCGTTACGAGTACTACCAGTACCTTTCTTATGAGCCATGGTTACCTGCCTTGAGGTGAGATAGATAAAAAATCGAAACCGAGACTAGGCAACTTCAAAAACATGCCGCTGCCTAGTCCATGGGAAAAGCAGACTCAGGTAAAACCTAAGCGTCCACTTCAGCCTCAGAAACGGGCAGGGCTTTCGCTGCTTCGCCTTTAGCAATGACTTTGCCATTTAAGGAGATAGACTCCACCATGACGCGGGTCAAATCCTGACGATGACCTTGCTTCTTGCGGGTCTTCTTCTTGGGCACCATTTTGTAAACGATGACCTTCTTGCCGCGCAGATGACTCATCACCGTAGCTTCAACCGTGGCGCCTTTGACGTGAGGCTGACCCACTTCAGTTTTGCCATCATTGTTGAGCAGCAGCACCTTATCGAAATTGATGGTGCCGTCGGGCTCAACAGCCTGGCGATCTATGTCGTAGAAGCGACCGGCTTCTACCCAAAGCTGCTTGCCAGCAGCTTCAACAATTGCATACGTCATTTTATTTTTGTCTAGAAAGGGGCCGTACAGGTAGCCAAACGACGAAAACGCAGCTTGACCCGAAAGCCTTGCCCACGTAATGCCTTTAGCATTTCCAATAGCCTGACCTGATCCGAGCTGGATGGTAGACAGACAGCTTCTAATACTGCAATACCAAGGATTCCACTGTCAAGTGAGAGTGAGTGCGCCACGATCACGAAAAGTCTCGTTACAAATTTACGACTTGTGAAGTTACGTCTAAAGAAACATCTCGCAGATGATAACTAAGTATGTATGGACATTTAAGTTTGTAGGTAATCTCTATGGCCGCTAAACCTTCCGTCTCAGACGTTAAAGACTGGGATTCCCTACCTGGATGGGCTCGGGCATTCTCATGTGTCTTCGTCGTTGTGACCTTCCTGGCTGCATTTCTCGCAGTTTCCTAGTTGTTAGCGCAACGGGAAACTCATCACTCCTGTATTAATTACTCAGCCGATTCTAGAAATTTCAGAATCGGCTTTTTTATGGCTTGAGGCTTGCTGCACTTAGTAGGCCTCGATTTTGGACACCTCTAAACGGAACTTTCCGGGCTGAAAGTTGGGGTTAAGGACACCGTCATACTCGAACTTACTCAACATGAGCTGTAGGGCACGGATATTAGCAGTACCCAAGGAGCGGGCCCCCGGAACAGTCTTGGCTCGCATCACCGGTACAAGCTCAGCGAATGGGATTTTGACCGTCATCCATTGGCCGGGCTGGGTATCGAAGGAATAGGCAAAGGCCAAGCTATCCCAGCCGTTGTCATCCCGAATTAAAAACTTGTAGCGTTGACCATCTCCTTTGAGTCTCAGGGAAATGCCTTGATAGCTGGACAGTTCTAGGCTGGGCTCAAAGTTGCGCGTCCGCACCGAAGCAAAACCACCGTTGTTATCCGTGGAAACAACGCCCGTAAACAGCGCATTGCCATTGTCGAGGACTTCAATTCCACTGCGGCTCACACCGCCCATCACCACATCATCGACCGCCCCCCAAGTCTGGTTGAGGCTAGAGCCTACTTCACCAAAGTCGAAGATCACCCCCGCTTGCACCTGGGGCTGCTGTGGTGGGGGAGGGGGAGTAGAACCGAAAAACATGCGTTGAATCCAACTAAGTAGAGGAATGACGTCGAAAAAGCGCAGCGTCTGCCAAAAGCGACCAAAATCCCAAGGGGCACGTGGTTGAGTCATGGCTCTATTGTGCCGTGTTTAAGAGCAGTTTGCAGGGGCCTCACCTCAGCCCCAAATCAGCGAGACTCTATCGTTCAGGTATTCGCAAACTGCTTCTCAGGGCTTAATCCAGTACCGCGTTCCGATTCAGCGCAATCAACTTCTTAAACGATTGCGTATCCAACTCCGTCAGCCATGCCTCATCATTGCCAACAACCTTGCCGGCCAGTTTCTTCTTATCCTCGATCATCTCGTCAATACGCTCCTCCAGCGTCCCCGTAGCCACAAACTTGTGCACAAACACCGTCTTGTCTTGGCCGATGCGGAAGGCACGGTCCGTGGCTTGGTCTTCCACGGCAGGGTTCCACCAGCGATCAAAGTGGAAGACATGGTTGGCTTTGGTGAGGGTGATGCCAACGCCTCCTGCTTTGAGGGAAAGGATAAAGACAGAGGGCTCCGAGTCGGGGTCTTGGAAGGTGGTAATCATGCGATCGCGCTGCTTCGCACTGGTCCCGCCATGGAGCCAGTAGGTGTTGTAATAACAAGTCTGGCGGAAGTACTGCTCCAAGGCATCGCCAATCTCGCGAAACTGGGTAAAGATCAACATGCTCTCCCCTTCAGCCATGAC
>CALLPZ010000504.1 GCA_938015405.1 uncultured Pseudanabaenaceae cyanobacterium | reverse complement strand
GCAACTCGCTGCGAGGGCAATATTCTGCATGAATTGAACTGGCAACCCGCCTTTGAGGTTTATCGGCAGGTGGTTGAAGCACAGATTAACCAGCCTTTGCATCCAGAAGATTTAGGTAGCCGAGTTTCCCATGGTTACCCGCTTGGCATGCTCAAGCAAGATGCAGAGGATATTGTTCGTCTACCTAGTGCTGTGACTGAAGACGGTGGCATGGTTTGCATTGGTGGTATTCAAGCCAATTCTGTCGTGCATATCCTTCATGGCCAGCCCAACTCAGTGATTAAGGCTGTTGACCAGACCCTTGAATCATGTAAAAGTCAAAGCAAATCATTTCCAGTCTGTAATGTCATCGTCAACTGCGTCACACGTTACTGGTTCTTAGAGGATTTGGGGGCTGCAGAACTAGCAACTATTCAACAAGGTCTCGCTAGCTTCGGGGATGCCCCTATGGTTGGAGCTTTGTTCAAGGGCGAAATTGCTTCTGATGGACTGGGAAGTCTGATCATGCTAAACAAATCGCTAGCGATTGGCTCATTTGCTTGATTTGAGGAACTGGAGAGTTGTGCGTTCTGTGGCAGAAATACCTTCTACTCCGAGTCCCAATGAAATTATCGACAACATTTCAATGTTGTACGAGTTATCCCTGGGGATCGGGACTAGCTTAAACCTGCAGGAAAATTGTGAGTTTTTTGTACAAAAACTCATGTCCCATCAAAACCTGAGTTTTGTTGCCATCTACGCTGATGCTGCCCTCCAGGATTTATTCGGTCAACCCCTAAATTCGGAAAGACGATACAGCTGCATACACATCTGTCCAGAATTATCTCCTTTTGAACTAGAACAAATTGTTTCAACAGAGCTACTGTTCAAAGTGCAGGCTGAAGGCCGATTGAGCCTCAGGACCCAAGACTCAGAGCAGTCTATTTTGCCCCGTGCTGTTCACGAATCATTCCCAGGGATTTTTTCAGCGTTGTCTGTGTGCGAAGGCAAGATGATTGTCATCTTGATTAATCAAGTGCGCCAATGCGAGTACAGCAACTGGCAACTCAATCAACTACAGTTACTTCTCGATAAATTTGGAAGATCGGTGGAAGCTTGTTTTAATCATGAGTCATTGCGGCAGGCGACCCAGGCTAAAGTTGCATTAGAAAAAAAACTAGGACAAGCGCAGCGGTTAGAGTCTCTAGGGCTTATGGCTAGTGGTATTGCCCATGATTTAGGCAATATTTTAACTCCCCTGACAGCCTACCCAAAAATCCTGGAGAGCGCTTTTCTTGAAGGGACAAAGGAGCAGTTCATGCTATCGCAGATGCGGGAGGCTGCCGATAAGGCCCATGCAATGATGAAGGATCTTTTGGGCATGACCTGGCAGGCAGAAAGAAACCATGATGCGATTCCACTGGCTTTACCTATTTCCCAATACCTAAACTCTGCTTCCTTTCTCTCGTTGAAATTGGAAGAACCTGAGATTAGTTGTCGATGGCAGTTAAATAGTTATTCCCAGGTCTTAGCAGATAATACGATGCTCACTCGGATCATTATGAACCTAGTGACGAATGCTTTTGATGCTCTCCATGGGCAGGGAGCTGTGGAGGTCTTAGTGGACGATTGTGATTTGCCTAAACCCTCTGAAAATGGGAGCGTTCCCGCTGGTCAATATGTTGTTTTGAGCGTTAAGGATAATGGTGCTGGGATTCCTCAAGATGCCTTAGCGTATATTTTTGAGCCCTTTTTCTCTAAGAAAAAGTTAGGCCGGAGTGGCTCAGGATTAGGCCTTGCTGTCGTGCGCAGTATCGTAGATGGACTGAATGGAATTATTGATATTAGGACTGGGGCTGAAGGAACATCCTTTATGATTTATTTCCCCAGATTCGAAACTGAATCTATGGAGCTAGAGTTGTCTGAGACTAGACATCAAGAGTTTTCCGCTGGATTAAATAATGATGATAAATTAGGTCAATCCCATGCAACTCTAAGACAGTCTGTTCACCATGTCATTCTCGATGAAATGGAACTCCTGGATGAAGAATGGATTTATGAATTGAAAGCAGCTCTTTCTACTCTCAGTATTCAGAAGATTGAGGAGCAGATTGAAAAAATACCTACGGGGCATCAGCAACTCAAAAAGGCGATCAAGTCTCTGGCCAAGGCTTATCGCTATGACATTTTGTTGGACCTTATTTCATCGCTCGATTCCAGATGAGTGGTTTTACGATTCCTCTTTCATTGTGCTGGGCAATCCTATCTCCTGTTCTAAGTCCTAATGTCCGAATATTCTGGGTGCACAGCCGTGAGCTACCACAGTCACGTGAGCCATTGCAGTTAATGGATGGGGCGTGGCGGTAAAAAAATGGACTTCGTCTCACCTCCCATGGGCGAGAGGTGGCAATAACCATCGCTGCGGCTATTTCAGCCTGGCATCGACATTGATGGGGGCGATGTAGCGGTGGTTGGCACGGATGTAGCATTCGCCAGGTTTGTGGGGGCGCTTGGTCTGCCAGGGAGCATTGGGGAAGGGAGGGACGGCGAGGCCTGTGGCAGTCCCTTTGATGTGGAGCCAGGGATTGTTTGTGGTGGGGCTGAGGACGATGGCGTCCATTTCGGGAGTGACTTCAGTGAGGCGTTTGGGGGAGGCGGGGAGTTTGAAGATGGCGGTGACGATGGCTCCGGGTAGGATTTGCGATCGCACATCGCCATCAGGGGACCAGCGACAGTTGAGCATGTCGGTATCGAGGATGAGCCATTTCTCGTTGCCGTAGTAGCCCAGGTTGCCGAGCATGAAGGCAGATTCGTAGTCGCCTTGGCTGTTGGGGGTGGGGATGCTGCCGTATTGAGCCTGGGCCGCTGGGGGCAAAGATGCCACAATGCTGATAAGGCTGAGGTGGATGGCGGCCAGGGGGTTCCAGGTGAGGTGGGCTTGGCGCTGAAGGCTTGGCATGGTGGCTCCTCCGTGGGGTGTTTGGATCATAGCGAATTGCCGAGTTGGCCTAGGAGGAGATCTGGGGCGGGACTCGCGTTTTGCAACTATCTTTGTTGATTGTGGGGCTAGGGAGTAATGCGATGGCGAAGGCAATGGGTGAGGTTTGTGAGTTATGCGATCGCGATTGCCCGAAGCTGACGGTGCACCATTTGATTCCTCGTCAATATGCGAAGCGTAAGAAGTTGGAAGTGGGGCCGATGATTGATATTTGTCCCCCTTGCCATAAGCAGATCCATACGCTGTTTGATAACAAGCGCCTGGCGACGGAGCTCAATTCTGCTGAGCGACTGCGGGAGACGCCGGAGCTGGAGAAATTTCTCAATTGGGTGCGAAAACAGGACCCCTACCGGCATGTTAGAACTCACCGTCGTTACAGCTAGGAGAGGCTGGAATGCTGATCCTGCCGTGCCGCTCTGGGTGAAGGATTGGGAAGTTTTTGGGGATCGCAAAAAAATGGAGTTTTTTGCGCTAAATTAACATGCGCAATCCGGGGTGACAAACATCACTGCCTGCGATCTAATCCTTGGATAGACCTCACGTTGTCCGAAGGGATGTGGTTAAGGCAGTTTCTGTTCGTTTGAGCAGGTGTAGGGGCCTGGGTGGTTTGGCTGGAGAGATGTCTGATTTCTGGTATGAAATTGGGCAGTCTCAGGTCAAGGGGTGGATTCGAGTCAGGCACTATCAAAATTGGGGATAGGGAATGCAGGTTAAGCAACTTGTTGTCGCGATTTTGACGCCGCTGTTAACGGGGGCAGCGACCTTTGGGGCGATCGCGCTTCACCGAAGGTCCGTTCAGCTTTTTGGGGTGAGCCGTGTTCATGCAGCCGCCCAGTCTACGCCTGAGCCTGAAGCTTTGTTGGCTAACTGGCCCCAGCAATGTGTTGCGCTGAAACAAGAGTTGCTAGAACAACCTGAACTGGCTGAGGTGACCTATGAGGCTCGACCCCTGGGCGCGTTTGTGACCCCGGCTTGGAAGTTGAATTGGCAGGGGGAGGTGATTGCGTTACCCCTGGTGGACTACGACGATGTCCGTGTTGCTCGCAACGAGGATGGGCAACTGATGGTGGTTTTACAAGACTCTAAAACTGAGACGCGGGTGATGTTGAATCGCCTGAAGCAGTCACCACCAATGAAAGATGTGTTTGCAACTGCTCCCCATCCCTACTTGGCATTGACAGGGCTGAAGGGAGATCCCTTACCACCTGTCGTGGTTGGAGAGACACCCGTTGTGGTTGGAGAGGCGGTTCAGGCTGATGCTGTGAAGCGTGGGCGCTCTAAGGGCAAGGGGGATGCTGAGGCTGGGCTTGAGGTTCAGCAAGGCCATGAAGCGGTTGCTGCGGCGGTGTTGGATTGGGATGGTCCCAGTTTGACGGAGCGTTTGTTTGGTGGACCTGTGGCATTGGAACAGTTGATTGACCAGGGTTATCGCCATCGTCCCCAGGCTTTAAGCTGTGAGGCTGAGGCTTGGGAGAAGGAGCTGCCCATTGCGATGGGGGT
>CALLPZ010000503.1 GCA_938015405.1 uncultured Pseudanabaenaceae cyanobacterium | reverse complement strand
AGCATTGATCAGTTGCGCGATCGCATCCACGTTCGCTTAGCCAAGCTCTCGACCCAATGCGAAGTGATGGAGGCAACGGCTAGCAGTCACTTTGTCTGGACCGATGAGCCTCACGTGATGGTTAAGGCGGTGCGAGCTGTTTTAGGGTCCCTCGACTGAGAGCGAGGGCTCGCATTTAGAGATCCGTAAATCATCCACAACCAGATAAAGCTATTTCGTGACTGGCCATGCATCGCCCCATTTACCTTGACTGTCACTCCACCACGCCTCTAGACCCTGAGGTGTTAGAGGCGATGTTGCCCTATTTCACCGAGGCCTTCGGCAACCCGGCGAGCAATAGCCACAGCTATGGTTGGGAGGCTGAAGCTGCAGTGAAGCTAGCACGGGAGCAGATTGCAACTGCGATCCATGCTCGCCCGGAGGAGATTGTGTTTACGAGTGGGGCAACGGAGGCGAATAACCTAGCGATTAAGGGGGCTGCAGAGGCGAATTTGGCCAAGGGTCGCCATGTGGTAACGGTGGTGACGGAGCATAATGCAGTGCTCGATCCCTGTCGCTATTTGGAAACCCTCGGTTTTGAGATTACGCGGTTGCCCGTGGAGGCAGATGGCTTACTGGACTTAACAAAGCTGGAGGCGGTGCTGCGCGAGGATACGGTGCTGGTGTCGGTGATGGCGGCCAATAACGAAATTGGCGTATTGCAGCCTCTCGAAGACATTGGAGCCCTCTGTCGATCGCGTGGAGTCCTGTTCCATACGGATGCAGCCCAGGCCATTGGCAAGATCCCTTTGGATGTCCAGGCCATGGAGATTAGTTTGATGTCCCTCACGGCCCATAAGGTTTATGGTCCCAAGGGGATTGGCGCACTTTATGTGCGGCGAAAAGCGCCGCGAGTGCAGTTAGCTCCACAGCTCCATGGGGGCGGTCATGAACGAGGCCTACGTTCTGGAACGTTGTATACACCACAAATTGTGGGCTTTGCCCGGGCGGTATCGCTGGGCCTAGAAAAGATGGCAGCGGAAACGGAGCGTTTAGTTGAGCTTCGCGATCGCCTTCACCAAGCCTTGCTCCCCCTGGGCGGTATTCAGCTCAATGGCCATCCCACCTTTCGACTCGCGGGCAATTTAAATCTCAGCTTTGAGGGCGTTGACGGGCAGGCTCTCCTGTTGGCTCTGCAACCTACCGTTGCCGTTTCTTCAGGCTCGGCCTGTACCTCTGCCAAAATCGAGCCCTCCCATGTTTTATCGGCGATCGGGCGAGATGATGCCTTAGCCTATGCCTCGATTCGGTTTGGCCTCGGACGCTTCACAACCACAGCGGAAATTGATCAGGTGGCAAAACATGTGACGGTCGCTGTGCAGGCGTTGCGTCGTTAGCCAGCGCATCGTCCCTGGCTTTCTTCACGGCTTCTGCCATTGCGATTGAGCCCGCAGCGCTGCTTCTGCAGCGGCCTTTTCTGCATCCTGCTTACGCTTGCCCTGCCCGCTGCCCAGGCGTTGGCCTTGAGCCCAAACTTCTGCTTCAAACCATTTGTCATGGTCTGGCCCAGACTCGCTGATGATGCGGTACTGGGGCAATTCCTGTAAATTCAGCAGAGTTTGTTCCTGGAGAAAGCTTTTGGGATTGTGTTGTTTGAGCTGGGTGGCCAGCTCATCTACCACCTGGTCAAACAGAGGGAGTACCCAGGCCTGTATGGCCTCAATTTGGGAGCCTTGATCCAGAAAATAGGCTCCAACAACAGCCTCAAAGGCGCAGCTTGTCAGGTTGGGATTGCGGTGCCCCCCTTGTTGTTGGGCTCCTTGCCCCAGGCGTAGCTGTGGGCCGAGCTGGAGTTGTTGGGCAAATTTGGCGAGCTGGGTTTCATCGACGAGAAGCGATCGCAAAGCCGTCAGCTCTCCTTCGGGTTTCTCGGGGTAACGCTGGTACAGGAACTCGCCACTGAGAAAGTTCAGCACTGCATCCCCCAGAAATTCCAAACGCTCATTGTGCTCGCCTGCCGCAGGATGTTCGTTGGCATAGGAACGATGGGTGAGGGCTTGGATTTTCAATTGGGCATTGCTAAAGGTCGGTAGACTTGTGTTCGAACTTAGACGAGACATAGAGCAGTAGAGACAGCGTTGTGGCCATTGCAAGTCTTGGGACAGTTCCCATTATGGGCGGAACGCTTGGGGTAGAATCTCGACCATCACAGAGGACACCGAGTAAACAGGGGAAAGATGAATGCGGATGATTGCCAGACTAGGCGCTGTGTTCCTTTTGCTATGGGGCATTCCACTCTCCGTTGTCAGCATGGCGATGCTAAGTGACGCTGATCGAGAAACGCGTAATGCTGGTTTAACGGCACTATTTGTATTTGGTTTACCGCCAGTGGCTGCAGGGGCTGGCCTCTGGGTTTGGAGTCGCAAAGTCTCCCCGGGCCAGGGGAATCAGTTGAAGCAAACATTCTTCCGCTTGCTCCAAGCCAATGCTGGCAAGGTCACGGTGCTTCGCTTCGCCATGGAAACCGGGCTAGAGGGTGATGAAGCCAAGGCTTACTTAGATGAGCGTGCCATTGAGTTTAATGCCACCTTCGAGGCGACCGAGCAAGGAGCTGTTACCTACGTCTTTGACCTGGGCCAGCCTGAGTTACCCGTGAATGAGTCTGAGGGAGAGTCTAGGGAGAAGGACTAGCTTGAGGGCTGTTTAGGCAGTCCTCAAGCCTGTCGCAGGTAACGTTGTAGACCAGCGGCATGTTGCCGATAACCCAGTGGCCGGACCTTTTAGGGCCACAACACAGCAGCTTTTCTGTGTAAATCCTTAGGCTGCTTGTACGCTCGATTGAAAAATAACTTTCGGTTATTGCTGCCCTGATTGTGCCTGTGTATACCGAATTTCTGCTTGTTTTACGTAGATGTGACCTTCCTTTACGGAAGCTGAAAAAACTGTCTGGCAGAAGAAAAATAAGTTTGCTACCCATAACCCTCTCCCTGACTGCGCTGTGGCGCACGTCATCCGAAAATCCGCATAAGTTTTTGAAAAAGAAGGTGTCTTGGGGTTGTCATGAGTAATATTTTGTACATAATGGTTATAGATGCACCCTGAGTTGACCCCCAGCGATTAGCTGGGGTTTTTTCTTCCCCCTAACCTCAATAGTTTGCTGAACCCTTTGTTGGCTAAGCTTTTCCCCTCTCTACACAACCGGGAAGAACTAGCTCTCATAGGTATAGGACGCGAGTTCGCTGCTCGCCTTCTTTCGAGCTTTTAGTCTGCGTATTCACCGCAGCATTTTTGCTTTGTCTGGAACGGCAAGGTCGCAGTTTGTTGCCATATTTATGCTGATTGCTGTGGACGTCATTTGCATGCTGTCCCCGGCCTAGGGAAATCTTAGAGATAGCGCTCGGCATCTAGAGCGTTAATGTCTGTTACCTCAGAGTCAGGTCTGGTGTTATCTCCGTTGCACAACTCAGGTTCATTGTTTGGAGAAGTTTATTGTGGCTCGCAATTTTTGGTCTTTGACAAAGGTCTTTGGCGCGGTGGCGCTCATTGCACTCAGCAGCAGCCCTGCATTGGCTCTTAGTTTCCCGGCTGCGAAAGATAAAGATGGTGCTCCTGACCGTCGTCGTGGTGCCGGCAGCCGAGCGGGTGGCCTGCAGGCGGTGGGATGTTTGACTGACGAGGCCAAGACGCTTTATGCCTTGGGGCCTGCCCCTCAGGTGGATGGTCCTCTCAACATGGTGAGTCAAACGACCTTGGCCCGCCCAGATTTCTTCTGGTACATGCCTCCCACAAGCCAAGGTGTTGTTTCGTTTGCCTTGAAGGCCAGTAATGGGCAGGAGATCTATACGACTGAATTTCAGGCTGATGGTCAGGAAGGTATTGCCCGTCTCTCGTTGCCTGTGGGTCTTGGAGATGGCACGGCTTTAAAACCTAATCAGACCTATAGCTGGGAAGTGGCTCTGAATTGTGAACCCGGCAATGAACGGGCCATGCAATATCGATTACGAGGTCAAATTACTCGAGTTGAGACTGCACCTGGGTTACAAAGTCAGCTGAAGGTTTCGCCGCGTTTGAAGCAAGCAGAACTCTATGCGACTAACGGGGTTTGGAACGATAGCATCTCTGCCCTGGTTGATTTGCAGTGTGATTCTGCTAAGCGTGATGAGAGCCTAGCTGCGCTGGGCGAGCTATTTCAATCTGTGGGAATAAGCGAGTTCTTTACGCAAGTACCAATGCTGGGTGACTGTGATTGCGATTGTAATTAGTGCTGAATAGCAGCGGTGCTCTGGATTTCCAGGGCGCCGTTCTGCTTTAGGTGTTTCTCTGATGTTGGATGGATAACAATTGTGAGGCTGTTGGTTCCCCTGCTAGAGCTAAGCAATTTTAAGAGCCGAATTTGATTGCAATAGTGTGTGCCCAGGAGCGAGTTCAGATGGTTGGTCTGAAGAAAGCGATGACTTGGCTAGGGCAAGGTTTGCTAGGTGGCGGTTTGGCGATCGCCTGGCTTACTTTCAGTTCAACTGCCACGTTGGCAGAAGCGAGTTTTCCTGATAGTCGCTTCAACGATGGCTCTCCTGATCGGCGCAGGGCTGCTGGACCTCGATGTCCCCACGAGTGCATTAATACTGAGCAAGAAACAATATTTGCGCTGGTCCCTGAATCTAATCAGACCGTCACGACCCTGTCTCAGCCAGACTTCTTCTTCTATTTGCCCCAGGCTGATGCAGACCTACAGTTGCATTTTGAACTGCAGCAGAGATCCTCAGGAAAAACAATCTATGGCTTATCTCTGGGCCCGATTGTTGCGACGGGAGGCGTGAAGCATTTCTCTCTAGCCGAGTTGCCTGATGCTCCTCATTTACAGCCTGGTGAATCGTACTACTGGGAGGTGACCTTGAGCTGCATGCCCTCTGGGAGTTCAGATATGTACCTTCTCCTGCGAAGCGAGGTGATGCGGGTTGAGGCAGATTCTCAGCTGAAGCAGATATTGGAGCAAGTTGATCTGCTGGGTCAAGCTAGGCTGTATGCCGAAAATGGATTCTGGCTAGATAGCATGGCAGCCTTAGCTAAAGCTAAACAGAGTTCTGGTAACGCACACCAAGAGGCTGAAGAGGCTTGGCAGAGCTTACTAACATCTGTTGGACTTGAATTTTTTACTCATAAACCTATGTTGCTGAATCGTTTCTCCCAGGCCGAGATTCAGGCTGGCACATCGGCAGATCTCTAGACTTTACGTCTAACCGTTAAGCCCATGGGAAGCTACAGTCCGGTGGTAAATCCCTGCCCTATACTGCTGGATATATTCACCGCGTTGACGGTTCATGGCTCCTCGCAAAGCGATTAATCCCATCACCCTTTGGACTGAGCGGCTGCTTGCCGCTGTGGTGGCAGTCAACGTTGCCCTTGTGCTGTTTGACCTGAGCTATGTGCCTTGGCGTAACTTTTGGTTGCATGGCAATGTGCAAGTCGCAGGACTCCAGGTTCAATTGCCCCTGCCAGCCATTACCGATCGCTATGACCCCATCAAGGGGATTGAACCCCATCGCGACACGGAGGAATATCTACGCAACTTTGATTTGCTGGATGAGACCCTAGCAGTGGCACCAAATTCACCTAAGGTGCAACAGCAACTCAACATCCTTCAGGATCTCAGCGAAGATTTGGTGGATGAGAATCCCTTCCAGCTGGCGAACAAGTCTGGCACCCTGGAAAAAATCAAGAATCGCATGCGCGATCGCCAGGGGATAGAGTCCGCCCGCATTGCCTTCTCTCAGTTTTGGACTGCTGAAAACTTCTCGGCTCGCCGCCGCGCGGATGCCCTTGACTTTTTCAATCGTGAGATCCGCCCGCTGATCGAGACTAACTATTTTCGGGGCATTGGCGAAAATGGTGAGTTCACTGACCGTTTCTGGCGCTTGGACCTACCCTTTCAATTGCTCTTTGCACTGGAGCTATTGATCCATGTTTACTTTGTCAAACTGCGCTACCGCAGCCTCTCCTGGCGAGATGCCTTGCTTTGGCGTTGGTATGACCTGCTTTTGTTTGTGCCCTTTTGGCGTTGGCTGCGATTGATTCCTCTTGCTGTCAGGTTGCAGACCTCACAGCTCGTGAACTTTGGCCCCTTGCGGCGGCAGTTTGGTCGTGGTTTTGTGGGGCTGTTTGCTGGAGAACTGACGGAGGTGATTGCCCTGCAAACCGTAACTCAGCTTCAGCAAGGTATCCGCCAGGGACGCTGGCTACAGTCCGCCCTCGCTGCAAGCGAAACTCCCTATGTGGATTTGAACGATACCAACGAGATAGAGGTGATTGCCCGCCGCCTCGCTCAGATCATCGTTTATCAGGTTCTACCTAAGGTTCAACCTAACTTCGAAGCACTGCTCAACCACGGTCTTCAGGGGACACTCCAGCGTTTGCCGGCCTATCAAATGGTGCAAAGCCTGCCTGGCTTCAATATTCTGCCCAATCGCATTACAGAGCAATTGGCTTCCGGTGTCTCCCAGGCCATTACGACTGCATCCCAAGGTACCTACAGCACTTTGGCGGCGGATGATCCCCAAGGAGCGCTCTTGCTAGAGCAGCTTGTAGATGAGTTCACCGCTGCTCTTGTGACTGCTTTGCAAGATCGTGAGACCCTCGTGGAAATCCAGACACTACTTTGTGACTTTTTAGAAGAATTTAAGATTAATTACGTACAACGCATTGGTGAGTTCGATTTCGATGCGCTTCTAGAAGAAGCCCAGCAAATAAACCGTCCCCCCGGTAAATCCTAGATGCGTCTAGGTATTTCCTCTCCCTGGGCTTCTGTCTCGGACGGTAACATTTTGCTCTGGCCGTAACATTCTCAGCGGGCAGATGAAAGCTTTACGCTATGATGAGCAGCAGCAATGCATCCGCCATCTCTCTGCCTGGCGACTGCCTTGCTGCACATCCTGTATCTGACATAGGAAGTGGGCTCCTGGCCCGCTTTTTTTATTGCAAATTCATGTCTCATCCCGTCATTCCCCAAGTCATGGAGCTGGCTAAACCCATCGCAGCGGCAATGGATCTCGAAGTGGTTAATGCCGTTTTTCAAACGAACCAAAGTCCCTCCGTGCTCCGTCTTGATGTCAATTGTCTGACCGGTGATACCAGTCTGGAACATTGCACTGATATGAGCCGTGCTGTGGAAGAGGCGATCGAGACCGCTGAGTTAATTCCTGATGCTTATGTTTTGGAGGTGTCGAGTCCTGGCGTCTCCGATGTCCTTTCCCGAGATCGAGATTTTGTCTCGTTCAAGGGGTTTCCCGTAGTGGTGAAAACCACCGAGCCCCACAAGGGGCAAACCCGCTGGGAGGGTACGCTTATGCGTCGAGAAGATGAGTATGTCTTTATTAATCTCAAGGGACGACCGGTGAAAATCCCTCGCGGTTTGGTTCAAGAGGTTCGCCTCAGCGAGCAGGCTTAGGTTCTGACCTCGCCCGTTCGTACTCAACCTCCTGGATTCTGTAGAGGAAGTGCTCCTGCCTGAACCTCTGCAATCTCTCTCAAAAAGCTTTCCTGTTTTCTTCGTTCAAAGGAGCCCAATTCATGACTCTACTTCCTCTGCCCAATCTCAATGCCATGATCGATGCCATTAGCGAGCAGAAAAAACTGCCGCCGGAAGTGGTAGAGGAGGCCTTGGAGGAAGCTTTGGTCAAGGGCTACGAGCGCTATCGTCGCACTCAGGCCTTGGGGGATGCCTTTGACGAGGATTATTTCCTTAATGTCGGAGTAGAGCTAGATCTGGAGGAAGAAGGCTTTCGCGTTCTAGCCAGTAAGAACATTGTTGAAGAGGTGGAAATTGCGGACCACCAGATTTCTCTGACGGAAGTGCAGGAAGTCGCTCCTGAGGCCCAGCTGGGCGATACCGTTGTTTTGGACGTCACCCCCGAGAAGGATGACTTTGGTCGCATGGCTGCAATCCAAACCAAGCAGGTGCTTTCTCAGAAGCTGCGCGACTACCAGCGCATGATGATCCAAGAGGAATTTAAGGATGTGGAGGACCCCGTCCTCAATGCCAAGGTGCTGCGTTTTGAGCGCCAGTCCGTGATCATGGAAGTCAGCAGTGGCGTAGGTCGTCCCCCCGTAGAAGCTGAGTTGCCCCGACGGGATCAGCTCCCCAATGACAATTACCGTGCCAATGCAACCTTCCGTGTGTTCTTGAAGGAAGTGGCTGAAACGCCTCGACGAGGCCCTCAAATCATCGTCTCCCGTACCAATGCGGGATTGGTGGTTTACATGTTTGAGAACGAAGTCCCTGAAATCCAGGATGAGATTGTTCGCATCGTGGCAGTTGCTCGAGAAGCCAATCCTCCGGGTCGTTACGTGGGGCCTCGTACCAAGATTGCTGTAGACACTTTGGAGAGAGATGTAGACCCAGTAGGTGCTTGTATTGGTGCAAGGGGATCACGTATCCAAGCGGTGGTAAATGAGCTGCACGGTGAAAAGATTGACGTCATTCGCTGGTCTCCTGACCCAGCAACCTATATCGCCAATGCGCTTAGCCCAGCCCGGGTGGAGATGGTTCGCCTCGTTGATCCCGAAGCTCGTCAAGCCCATGTGCTCGTTCCAGAGGATCAGCTCAGCCTGGCCATTGGCAAGGAAGGCCAGAATGTTCGTTTGGCTGCTCGTTTAACGGGCTGGAAAATCGATATCAAAGACATCGCTAAGTACGACTTTGATGAATATGTCATCCCCATGATCATGGAGGAAGATGAGCCTCAAGAAGAGCCAGATGAGCCCTTGGCTGAGGATGATAACCTTGGGGCCGAGGAGGAGGCTTTAGAAGAAGTCTCTGAGGCTGTGGCAGAAGAGGTTCTTGCAGGAGACAGTGCTGAGAGCGATCCTGAAGAGGTTTCTGCAGAGGACGCTTCTGAGGTTGTTGAGGCTAATGATGCCGAGGCTGTTGAAGAAGTCCCTGAGGATGATGTCGCGATTGAGGAGGCTGTTGAAGAAGTTGCTGAGGAAGCTGAAGCGATCGCAGTTGCTGTGGATTCTGCCGAAGCCGAAGCATCGGTTGAAGAAGAGACAGAGGAGGAGTAAGACCTACTTCACTTGAGGTCAAGCTCTAATGATTAGTCTCTCGCCCTCCCGTCAATACATGACGCTGCAGTGTCGAGGGACTATGCATTTATGGGGTGTCTCCCAGTAGGGCTATACCCATTGCAAAACCAGCAATACCGGTTATAGTTCATAAGGATAAGTATTAATGCAGGGCGTCATATTTCCACTGAAAGGGTGGGACACGCTATCTGTCATTAGCTATAATATTTTCCCTTGGTATAGGGAAAGACTGAGAATGCCTGGAGGTAAGGTTTTCAGCTTGTAATTAGGGAAAGGGTAGAGCGACGGCCTAGCGGAAGCGGCGTTGCGGTAACCCTGAGGGTTAAAATTCCCCCGGCTTTTTGATGAGATTTCGTTAGGGATTGACTGTGGCGGTGGTGATCTCCACGGGCTATGACAGCATCCCAAAATGGTTCTCCCGTTTATTCGGCAAGTGTGATGCTTGCTTGGGTGAGGCTAACCTCCTATCGTTTATTGACGAAGGAGTAGTTTGGTCTTGCAATGCGCTGCTAAGCTACTGTTCCAGTCTATTGTTGTCACTCAAAAGGCGGTAGACCGTGATGGAACGTTAAATCAGGATCAATGGACCCCATAGGAAGGTGTGGATGAACAACGGTAAGGTAAGGATCTACGAACTGTCGAAGGAATTAGGTTTAGAAAACAAAGACATCTTGGGTGCTTGTGAAGCTTTAGATATTGCTGTCAAGAGCCACAGCAGTACGGTGAGCGACGAGGACGCAGCGCGAATTCGCGAGAAAGCGCCCAAGATGGCTGGCAGTAGTAATTCCGGCAAGCCCTCCGCCAAGCCTCCTGCAAGTAAGCCTAATCGTCCCTCGGTTAAGGGTGGTCCTGCTAAGGCTCCAATTAAGAAGAAACAGCAGATCTTAGAGATTCGCCGTCCTGCTCCAGCGGCTCCAACTCCACCGGCTGCTTCTGCTCCGGCTGAATCTGCTCCATCTACATCTCCGGCCCGCCCTGCTCCAACTTCATCCCCGGGACAGCCATCTGCGCCCCGTCCTGTTTTGCCTAATAGGCCTGGTGCACCAGCGAAACCAGTCATTAATCGAGCTCCGGCCCCGAGGCCTAAGACAAATGCTCCCCCTGTGAAACCAGCTGCAGCGGCTGCAGGGAGCCCGAGCCCAGCTGCGAAGAAGGAAGCACCTGCTCCAGTGGCGGCTCCCAGTCGCCCAGCTCCTCCAGCTCGTCCTCGTCCACCCGTTCCTCCATCTCCAGTTCAGCCTCGTCGCCTTGATCTGCTCAAGCGCAATTCTGGTGAAGTGGCTCGCCCTGAGGGGGGTGGTACTGAGCGGCCGGTAAAACGTCCTCGTTTGACGGTTAAGCCGTCTGCTGAAGGGACTCCCCCACCAATTGTTGAACTACAGCGACCCAAACTGGTGCGTCCGCCTTCTCGTCCGACTTCTTCGGATGAGGATGTGCCGGATACTAATCGTTCTCCCTCTATGGACGATGCGGCTCCAATTCCAGGGCTAGAGCGTCCTCGGCGTCTGGATGCGCCTAGTCGTCCCAGCCGTCCTAGCCGTCGTGGTACGCGTCCTTCACCTCAGGAGGAGGAAGAAGAAGCAAGACTCAAGGCTAAGAAGGCGAATCGCCTGAAGCAGCGTGTTCACATCATTGGTGATGATGATGATGATGATTTGCTCGATGCAACGGGTCGCCATGGCGCAACTGCTGCTTTGAGCCAGTCTTTGGCTCGCCCGCCCAAGCCCAAGAGCATGCAGAAGGCGACGACCAGCAAGCCGACTGCTTCGCCTCAGCGTAAGAAGAAGCGCTCGGGCAAGACTGCCGGTGAACGTCGTCGTGAGCGCTACCTCAGTCGTCAAGAGAAGACGCCTCAGAAGCCTGAAATTGTCACCGTTAAAGGTGAAATGAGTGTTCAGGATCTATCTGCTCTACTCAAGACGCCAGAGGCGGATATCATTCGCATCCTCTTCTTCAAGGGCGTTGCAGTGACCATTACCCAAACCTTGGAAGTTCCTGCGATCGAGCTGGTTTGCGAAGAGTTAGAAATCCTCGTTGACCGCGAAGAAGAAGGCTCCAAGGCTCGCAAGACCACTGAGATTCTCAACGAAGTCGACTTGGAAAACCTCCAGCGTCGTCCCCCCGTTGTTACGGTTATGGGCCACGTGGACCACGGCAAGACCACCTTGCTGGACTCCATTCGTAAAACCAAGGTTGTTGATGGTGAGGCCGGTGGCATTACCCAGCACATCGGTGCATACCACGTTGATGTGGAGCACAACGGTAAAGACCAGCAAATTGTCTTCCTTGATACACCGGGCCACGAAGCGTTTACCGCTATGCGTGCTCGTGGTACTCGCGTGACAGACATTGCCATTCTGGTGGTGGCTGCCGATGACGGCGTTCGTCCTCAGACCATTGAGGCCATTAGCCATGCTAAGGCTGCTGAGGTTCCCATCATTGTTGCGATCAACAAGATCGATAAGGAAGGTGCCCAACCTGATCGCGTCAAACAAGAGCTAACCGAGCATGAGCTGGTTCCTGAAGAATGGGGTGGCGATACGCCCATGGTTCCAGTCAGTGCGATTCAGGGAGACAACATTGACGACCTGCTGGATATGATCCTGCTGGTGACGGAAGTGGAAGAGCTTTCTGCAAACCCTGACCGCCCTGCAATGGGTACCGTGATTGAAGCCAACTTGGACAAGGCACGTGGTCCAGTTGCAACCCTGCTGGTTCAGAACGGCACCATGAAAGTGGGCGATGTTCTGGTTGCAGGTGATGTGCTAGGTCGTGTTCGCGCCATGGTTGATGACCAGGGTGAAACCGTTGACCGAGCGGCTCCCTCCTTTGCCGTTGAGATCCTGGGCTTGAGCTCAGTGCCTTCTGCGGGTGATGAATTCGAAGTCTTCACCGATGAAAAGCAA
>CALLPZ010000502.1 GCA_938015405.1 uncultured Pseudanabaenaceae cyanobacterium | reverse complement strand
TGAAACGGAGAGTCCAATTAAGGCTGGTGAAGCTTCAAACTCTGATTCTCAGGATGAATCGCCCACGATTACTCCGCCCCAGGAGGACATTGAAGCAACCTCAGACTCAGAGCTTGAGGCCACTGAAGCCGAAGCATCGCCGAGTAATCCAGCCGCCACCGAGGCAACGGAGAATGGAAGCCCTATTTCTCCAGCCCCAGAACCTTCAGCTAATGATATTGAAGAGGCTGAGGCGTCGGAGCCAACGGGGGAGAACACCAATACTACGGGGCGTCCGAACGAGCTGCCGCCCAATATGAGCGAGCAACCGGTTGCCTCGAACCAGGATCCTGGGCTTGATGAGCAGCCTGTGGCAGAACAGTCTCCGGCAGAGCAGTCTCCGGCACCGGAGCCCGCGAATGGGAACGAGACCTCATCTGGAACGAACAGCAATAGCTCGGAGACAACGCCCCCTAGTGGAGCTGCCAGTGGAGGTGGCTCTACTAGTGGCAGCGATGGAGCAGGGCCCTCGGAAGGGGGAAGTTCAGCAGGGGCTTCATCCGACGACACTGCTGCGGGAAATGAAGGAGCGGGGAGTGAGGCTGCCAACAGTGCACCAGCCAACAGCGAACCAACAGCAGGCACAGCAACTGATGGTGAAGCTGAAGAGAGCAATACCGTGACGCGGCTGAGAGCCAATTTAGAGATAGATGAGGGTCAAAGTTTTGCTCTTAACACCCAGGATGTCGTGACTCAATTACCCAGGCCCCTGGGAGATCCTTTGTCTCAAGGGAGCCAGGCAGTCGGCTCTGGTCAATGTGCTGAACAGCTCGCGAGACTCACTCCTGCGAGCTATGGCCAATCTGTACCGCTGAACTTAGCCGTGGATCCGATGGGGGAAGTATTTTATGTAGAAGCTGCCGATGCAGCCCAATCCCAGACCCCGATTGTTCAGGCCATTACCTGCGTGGTGCGCTACTGGCCGTTTGAGCCTGCCCAGCGTGTGCTCGATGAGGGAGGAGAGCAAAAAATTGAAAATGCAGGTGCCAGTTTGTTTGTTCGCGTGACGATCTCACTGCTTGAGGAATAGGCGCTGTGCCCTAAAAATCAGGCTCCTCAGCAGTTTGCAAAAGCTGGGCAGCGGATTCATAGAGATCTGCTTCGGGCTGACCTGCAAGGATTCTCTCCTTTAAGTCGATGAGGCCTGTCGTCAGGGGCTCTAAAGCTGCTTCGCTGTAGGCCGTATTGGCCGCCAAAAAGTCTTTGAAGACGACGGTTTCGATATCCTGGCGCGATCGCTGTTCCCCGTCAGTTATCGGCGTTGCATATTCCGTTCCAGTGACTTCATATTTGAGTAGAAAAATCAGTGCCTTGCTGATTTCCCATAGCTGCTCCCGCAGCTCTCGCACTTTGAGGTCTAGACGGTTGAAGCCCACTTGGCCATTCAGACGTAGCTCGACGATGGCCTCTTGGGTTTTCTGCTGATCGGCTGATTTTGTGACCAGGGCGATCGCAGCTTCAGCCAGCTCGTCCATGCTCCAAGCTTTATTGGCATCAATGGACAGGCGCAGGATTTCCCGCTGTTCGTAAGCCTGCTGGAGCTCTGCTCGAACCCCTTGGTCATCGATTTCGACCAGATAAGCTCCCCGGTCTATTTGGCTCCGGGCTTCTGCCACACTATTGGCTTCTAGGGAACCAGGGTTAAAGATCCAACCTTCGAGCTCGTAATTCTTATGAATGTGGCCCAGGGCAAGGTAATCGATGCCTGCTTCTTTAAGGGGGCTCAGATCCTTATAACGCAAGGCCCCGCTGTAACGGGCGATCTGTCCCTCTAGGCCATGGTGAAACATCATCACCTGGTGAGCTGGTCCAGAATCCAGGGCCTTAATTCCCTCTGCCAAGCGTTTGAGCGCCTGGGGAGCTGAGGCGCCGTACCAGCGGGAGCCAAATACCCGCACGCCGCAGTCTAGATCGATATAACCGCCCCGACGGCTCTCAGGCTCCCAGGGCTGAAAAACATCCTCGACTTCTTCTGCGCCATCCTCCGGCTCTAGCAAAATCACGTTGTCCCAGTCGACCAAGTGGCGCAGCCAGCTCGTTTTGGTGCCGTAGGGCAGGTTGTCATGGTTACCTTCGATGGCGATGACGGGGATGTTGACTGACGTCAACATGGCGATCGCGCTTTTAGCCTGACTCAACACGTTGGCCGCAACAGTTTTGTGCTCAAACAGATCACCGGCAATCAACACAAAATCAACTTCAGCATCAATGGCATAGCGCTGAAAGACATCTATTAAGGCGTAGTAGAAGTCCAACGTGCGAGTTTTGCTGCCGTAGCGATCAAAGCCTAAATGGATGTCGGCAACGTGGAGAAATCGAGCCATGTCCTACAGGCACCAGGCAGCTACAAAAAAAAGGAGTGCATATGCACTCCTTTCATCCTAATGGTAATTCAGACGTTCTAGCGAAGGAACGATCTACACCGCTAAATACTCCCGCATCATGGCGCGGCGGCGGCGGAGCTGATCCAGCGCTTGACGCTCAAGCTGACGTACGCGCTCTCGGCTGAGGTTCATACGAACGCCTACTTTGGCGAGGGATAGACCCTTGCCGTCGTTGAGGCCGTAACGCAGTACCAGAACATTCTGCTGCTGCTCGGTCAGCTCAGCCATCAGGTCTTGCAAATCCTGCTTGAGCGCTTCGGTCAGGGTGTATTCCTCAGGGGAAGCACCGTCATCCTGGAGAAGGTCGCGCAGCTCAGTATCCTGGTTATCGCCGACGCGAATGTCCAGGGAGATAGGCTGGCGAGCCATCAGCAGGTATTCCCGGACCTGGGCCGGCTCAATGTCCATGTGCTCTGCAATTTCAGAGGGGTTGGCAGAGCGACCTAGGGTTTGGGACAGCTCGCGCTGGGCCTTCTTGATCTT
>CALLPZ010000501.1 GCA_938015405.1 uncultured Pseudanabaenaceae cyanobacterium | reverse complement strand
TCCAGCGGGACGAAATCCTTTAGAACAATCACTAGGCGCGATTGCTCACCCTCCTTCCATCATCGCTGTCGATTCAGCACCACTCGCCACGGATGTGGAGGCAACGACAATACGATTGCGCCAGGATAATGCCCCCTTTTTCCTCGTTGTCGATCAACATCAACGAGTCCAAGGGCAAATCTCTCGAGAAGCCTTACAGCAGGCGGTGATCGAACGACTGCTCCATCGACAGAAAGAAGCCTCATCTTCCGTCCTCGCAACGGCCTCCGCAGCCCCTCCTCCCTATTCCCAGCCAGCTCCAAGCAATGCTGTACATCCCGAGCTCCAGGCTGCTCTGGCTCAGCTCAGCCAGGCGCTATTAGATCTGGAGACCCATGGTCAGGCAGAAGCCAAACTCCAGCATCGCATTGACTTTGAGGCATTGCTCACCCAAATTTCTACGGAGTTCCTCAATCTGCAAGATGGGGAAATCGACCAGGCTCTACACAGTGCATTGGCCCGCACAGCCAGCTTCACAGACTGCGATCGCGCCTGCATTTTCCAATACAGCTATGACGGCCATGAGGCCCATTGCCGTCATGAGTGGAATCGCGACAACCTCATCCCCTTTACCAAACCCCTCTGTTCCATCCTGCGCCGCACCTTTCCTTGGTCCCTGGAACAGATGCAGCAGCAACAAGCCATTCATGTGCCAGATGTCGAGGCTCTCCCACCAGAAGCAAGTCCTGAGCAAGATGCCGCCCGGCAACTCCAGGCCAAATCCTACGTGGTGCTCCCCCTGCGATTCCAAGGCGAGCCCTTGGGATGGCTCGCCTTCTATGCAGTGCACCAAGCCAAAACCTGGGCTGCTGCGGATTTACAGCAGCTTGAAACCCTGGGCAGCATCATCGCGGGTGTCATAGCCCGGCAACAAGCAGCAGCAGCCCTGGAAGAATTGGAAACTAAGTTTGAGCAATTAGTTGCAAACCTCCATCAGGTTTTCTTTATTTATCAAACGGACCCTCACCAACTGCTCTATATCAGTCCAGCCTATGAAGAAATTTGGGGCCTGAGCAGTGCAACCCTTTACGAACAGCCGGACCATTGGGCAAGCACCATTCACCCCGAGGACTACGACCGGGTCATGGCTGAAATGAATCGCCGTCGCACCGAAGGCATCAGCGTCGATCTGGAATATCGCATCATCTGCCCAAATGGTGAAGAGCGCTGGATTCACTCGCGCAGTTTTCCTCTACGCAATCGCCAAGGTCATATCAATCGCTTAGCAGGCATTGCAGAAGATGTCAGCGATCGCCATCGTTACGAAGTCGCCCTCGCTCGCTCCGAAGAAAAGTTTTCCAAGGCCTTCCGCTTCAACCCAATCCCCATGGCTATCACCGTCATGGGAGAAGGGCGCTATCTAGAAGTCAACGATGCCTTCTGTGAACATTCGGGCTTCAGTCGCGAAGCCGTTGTAGGCCAAACCATTGCAGACCTCAACAGAATCGTAGAACCGGCCCAGTGGAAACTGATTAACCAAACCCTCTTGGATCAGGGCAGCTTCCAAAATTTAGAATTGCATACCCGCACTCGCCAAGGCCAAATCCGCATCACCCAAAGCTCCGGCATTCTGCTAGATGTGGATGGCGAGCGCCGAGTCCTCATCATTTCTCACGACATCACTGAACAGCGCCAACAAGAAACCCAACGGCAGCAGATGGAGCAAGCCCTGCGCCAAGCCACCCGAGCAGCCCAGGCTGCCAACCGGGCCAAGGGGGAATGTTTGGCCATGGTCAGCCATGAAATTCGGACACCTCTCAATGCCATTCTCAGCATGAGCAATTTACTCCTGAAGGAAGGCCTCTCTGCCAACCAACAGGAAACGCTAGAGATATTACAAAATGGCGGCGAAGAGCTCTTGGAGATCCTAGATGAGGTGCTCGACTTTTCCCGTTTGGATGCCAGCCAATTTGCCATCGAAGTCGCCCCCTTCGATCTCAAACTCTGCCTAGAAGAAGTGCGAGATCTATTCCTTCCCCAGGCCCAGGCTAAAGGGCTGGAGCTCCAGGCAGAATTATCTCCTCAGCTACCGACCACTCTGGTCGGTGATAGTAAGCGCCTCAAACAAATCCTCAACAATCTCCTGGGCAATGCGATTAAATTTAGCGCTGCAGGGGAAATCCTCATCACAGTGCATCCCAACGAAGCCAACCCCGAGGAGCTGCTGTTTTCTGTACGAGATCAAGGCATTGGCATTAATCAAGCCGGGCTAGATCGGTTATTTGAACCCTACAGCCAGGCCGATGCTTCCATTGCCCAGCGTTACGGTGGCACGGGCTTGGGGTTGAATATTTGCGATCGCCTCGTCCATCGCCTAGGCGGCACCATATGGGTAGAAAGCGGCGGCAAGATTGGCGGCACCCCGCCAAAAGGCTGGGCTCTACGCCAAGGCAAACCCGACACGGAGCAAGGCTTGGAGCCCACATCAGACGCACAAACTGCTTCCACAGGCCCCAACTCCGTCAACCAGCATCCTGAGATTGCCAACCTCGGCAGCCATTTCTACTTCACCCTGCCTCGGGTGTTCTCGCCACAACCTGAGCCGCTCCAGACTGACAGTTCTACTAGCAACGATCCCACCGAGGCATCACAGCCCCCTGCCTCGGAAACCCCAACGCCTATTTCAACCCCCATCGACCCCAAACTCCCACTAACCATCACCAGAATGCTCATCGTTGAGGACATTCAGCTCAACCAGCGGGTCGCCCAGCTCCTCCTCCAGCGCATGGGCTACGATGCCGAACTGGTCTCTAGTGGCGAAGCCGCGATCGCAATCCTAGACCGCAAGTCCTATGACGTCATATTCCTCGATTTAAACCTGCCAGAAATCAACGGTTACCAGATCTATCAACATATTCAATCCCTCCCTCAGCAACCTTGGGTCATTGCCATGAGTGCTTCAGTAGATGGGAGTAGTCGCGATCGCTGCTACAGCTTGGGCATGAATGACTTTGTCCCTAAACCCGTATCCCAAGAAGATCTCACCCAAGCGCTCACTTACTTCTGGCAATATTCTCAACAACAAGTCGTTCCCGCAAAGACTGGCTCCATGCCTAGCGAAACCCCAGCGAAGCCATCCAGCAACCCAGAAACAGGACGAGCCTCAGCAGACGAAACAGTCCCGGCTGATGACAAGACTGACTTCCCTCCCAGCTCTAGCAATGCCCCCTCTCTTAGACTCGATATTTTCAATGAGGTGCGGCAAATGTGTAGCGACACCCGTAACTTTGACGGACTTCTCAGCGCCTATCGAGCAGATGCCCAGAAACAGCTTCAAGCCATGGTTCAAGCCCTAGAAAACCAAAATGGTCTGTCATTATTCGAAGTGCTCCATAGCCTTGGCCCAGCA
>CALLPZ010000500.1 GCA_938015405.1 uncultured Pseudanabaenaceae cyanobacterium | reverse complement strand
ATCACCTGCCGCTTCCAATTGCTCGTGGTAATCGACGATGTAGCGATGGGCTTCATCGATCGCCTGGCGCCTCAGCTTGACCTGTTGATACAGGGAAGGGTTCGCATCTTCATCAATGGCCACCGGATTCCACACATCCAGTTGCTCCAGATAGACCTTATGGGTCTGCTCTAAAGCAGTATCAGGGGGAAGTCCCAATAGTTCATAGCTATAAACGAGCTGTTCGTTGTTTACCATTCCGTTCTCCTCTGACCCCTCAAATGGCCTCGCAAATGCCCGTGAATCGATCTAATCCCGACCCTTCAGCAAAATCAAATGGCCTAGTCCCACCCCCAAAAGAAGGTTGAACTCCCTCAAAAATGAGAGCCCCAATGACAGGAGGATAGCGAATCTTGGCGATCGCAAAAGCTTGACGGCCATTATGTCGGCTCAGCCTATCCCCACGACACCCGCCAGAAGCAATGCTCCTATCAGTGGGCTTCATTATAGGGATTGATTCTAAAACGTTTGCGAAACCTCAGCTAAAACCTAGATTCACAACATAGAGCGAAGCAATCTAAGCCTTTGGTATCAACCAGCCCAGCCGCCATCAGAAAGAGATTCAACGAAGTGAGCAAGACGTCCCCCAGCTTAGGTAATCTAAGACACAGCCATGCTGAGGAGTAACCTTAGGATGCTTGCCTTTCCCTCAAAATGCCGGAAAGATAGGGCCAGCAGCCTTACGGTTCCTAATTTTCTGTAACAGCCCTCAGGAAAGAACAGCTCCCAAACCTCTGCATCCCCACCCAGCCTTCTGCTTACGCTCCACAGCTTTTCATACCCCATTTGGCTCAGCCCCTTTTGCCCATGGCCACGCAGCCCGCGTCCTCCGCATCTCCCAACACGTCCTCCACAATTTTGGGGGCTGGAGCGACCATATCGGATCTAGGGGAAACGCCCATTATTGCGGCCATCGACGTGGGCACAAACTCCATCCACATGGTGGTGGCCCGAATTCAACCGGACCTGCCCTCTTTCACGATTATCGCCAAGGAAAAAGCTACGGTGCGCTTAGGCGATCGCGACCCCAAAACCGGCGACCTCACCCCAGCAGCCATGGAACGGGCAACCCAGGCCCTACAACGCTGCCAGTCCCTCGCCAACAGCCTCAACGCCCAGCAAGTCATTGCCGTGGCCACCAGTGCCATGCGGGAAGCCCCCAACGGCGCAGATTTTCTCCAACAGATCAAAGCGAATTTGGGGCTGACGATCAACCTCATCGCAGGCACTGAGGAAGCCCGCCGCATCTACCTGGGCGTCTTATCCGGGGTGGAATTCCACAATGACCCCCACGTCATCATTGACATCGGCGGCGGCTCCACCGAGCTGATTTTGGGATCCGGCCATGAACCCCGTAGTCTCAGCAGTACAAAAGTAGGGGCCGTTCGTCTCTCAGCCCTATTTGTCAAAAGCGACCCCATCAGCGACAGGGAATACCGCGCCCTTAAGAACTACGTGCGGGGCATGCTAGAGCGTCCTGTGGAAGAACTGGTCAGCTACCTCAAGCCAGGCGAAATCCCTCGCATGATTGGCACCTCAGGCACCATCGAAGCCGTTGCCATGATTCAAGCCTGCTCATCAGGCCAAACGACGCCTCCCGATAGCCTCAACGGCCATCGCATTACCCGTAACGATGTGCAGCAAGCCATCCATCGCCTACGCAAAATGTCCTATGACCAGCGGATGGCCCTGCCCGGTCTCAACGAGCGTCGAGCGGAGATTATCGTGGCCGGTGCCATCATCCTGAATGAAGCGATGGAGCTGCTAAAACTAGACGCCATCACCATCTGTGAACGCGCTCTACGGGAGGGAGTCATTGTCGACTGGATGCTGGGCCAGGGTCTAATTGAAGACCGCCTACGCTACCAAAGCTCCGTGCGGGAACGCAGTGTTCTCAATGCCATGCGCAAGTTCGAGGTGGATCGGAGTTACAGCGAGCATGTCACCCAATTTGCCCTCACCCTGTTTGATGCCACCCAAGACCACCTGCACCACCTCAATTCCGATGGCAGAGAGATTCTTTGGGCATCCGCCATGCTGCATAACTGCGGTCAGTACATCAGCAATAGCTCGTACCACAAACATACCTACTACCTCATTCGCAACGGCGAGCTCCTGGGCTATACCGAAGCCGATGTGGCAGCGATCGCCAATCTAGCCCGCTACCACCGCAAGAGCTTACCGAAGAAAAAGCACGACAACTACCGCCAACTCTCCACAAAATGGCACCGCAAAGTCGTAGACCAGCTTCACCCCATCATGCGTCTGGCCGTAGCACTCAACCGTCGCCAAATTGGTGCCGTGGAATCCCTCAGCTGCGAACTCGATCCAGCCCACAAGTCCATATATCTCAACCTCAAGCCCAGGGATCCAAAGGATGACTGTGCCCTAGAGCTCTGGAGTATCGAACAAAACAAAGAAGCCTTTGAGAAAACCTACGGCCTACGGGTGGTGCCGGTGTTGGAGTAGTGAGAGACGGCATCAAAGAAGGTGGCCATCTTTAGGAAGAGGCTAAAGCGTTCGTGAATGTGGAGGCGAGTGAGAGTAGCCCATAAACTACACGCACTCGCCTCCACGCCTCCAACAT
>CALLPZ010000499.1 GCA_938015405.1 uncultured Pseudanabaenaceae cyanobacterium | reverse complement strand
CAATAGGCGAGGACCTGAAGTTCGTCATCAACCAGTTCACTGACTAAGACATAGTCCATATTCAAGGCTTGGCCAATGTAGTGAACAAGAGCCGGGAAAAATTCTTTGCCTGTTGTTTTAGAAGTTCCCGTAATTAAATTTTGAAGTGCTAACTCCGCCTGTTTGCGATCGCTAATATCTTGGATAACGGCCAGAACATATTTGGGCTGTCCGAACTGATCCTTCATCAGCGAGATATCGGCCTGGGCCCAAAAAAAGCTGTGATCTTTGCGGAGACAGCGTTTCTCAAAAGAAACAAAAGAGACTTCGCCACTCAACAAACGTCTAATGCTCTTTTCAGTCGGGACACGATCCTTTGGATGCGTTACTTCGGCAGGGGTTTTACTGAGTAACTCTTGCCGAGAATAGCCCAGCATTTTACAAAAACTGAGGTTGACGTCCTGGAATTTCTTTTCTGAGTTCATGCTCGCAAACCCAACCGTAGCCTGGTCGTAGATGCTACGGTAGCGCTCCTCAGCCACTCTCAGTTTCTCTTCAGCCTGCTTGCGAATTCCCAGTTCCGTTTGCAACTGTTGGTGGGTCGTGGCTTGCTGTAGGGCGATCGCCAGTTGAGCTGACAGCGCTCGCAGTAATTCAACTTCCTCAGTGGTCCATTGCCGAGCTTGCTGGCTTTCGCTGACCTGGAGCCAGCCCCAGGCCTGCTCTCCACAGCGTAGAGGGAGGGAGATATTGGCATGGGCTTGGAGGTGGAGAAGCCAGTCTCGATGGGCCTCGGAGATATCGGCTTGGGTTAAATCGTTGATGACGCGAATGTCGCCGGAAGCATCGGTCGAATTTGAGGCTGAGGTGGGGGGGATAAAGAGATCGCTGATTCGCTCACCCAAGAGAGACAGGGTGGACAGGGTGGATTCTGCAACGGCGATACTGCTCCAGTCCGGGGCAAATTGCCAGATATTGACGCGATCGCAATCCAGCACCTGTCGTAATTTAGTGACGGTCGTGTCCAGCATGGTTTGCAAGCTGAGGGAAGACCGAATTTGGTTGGTTAGTTCTGAGAGTAATCGCTCTTGTTTGGCTTGCTGCTCCAGTTGGATGGTGCGGTCTTGGAGCAGTTGGATATTTTGGGCTTCTAAACGCACCACGCGTTTCTCTAAAACCTCAGCAAGGTTGTATAGATCCAATGGGTTGAGGGCTTGGAGTAAGTCTTGTTGGGTCACCATGCCCAATAGCTCTCCAGACTGGCCTGTGACCACGACTCGGCGGGTCCCATGTTGCTCCATGAGTTTCTGGATTTCCCAGAGTGAAATCTCGGGGCGAATCGTCAAGAGTGGCTGACTCATGATCGTCTGAGCCTGGGTCTGCTCAGAGTTTTGCGTGAGTGCTTGAAACTTGACTAGGTCCCGTTCTGTCACAATTCCCAAGGGGGTTTCTATGGGGGTTGAGGAGTCGCGATCAGCCGGTGGAGAGCCATCTACAATGACAAGCGCACTCAGGTTCTGGGTGGCCATGCGCTGGGCAATTTCCAGAATAGAGAGTTCCAAAGGTGCGCAAGCAACTTTGCGGTTCATAATTTCATCCGCAACGCGCAGGCGCAGTAGCTCGAGGGGGCGAACAATCTGGCGCAAGCTTTCGAAGGTAATCAGGCCACTGAGCTTATTGTGCTCGTCAATGAGCGGCAGATGTCGAATGTGATGTCCTTGAAGGAGGCTGAGTGCTGAGAATAGATCGGTGAGTTCTGATTCTTGGACCGTGATGACGGGCTGGGTCATCACCTGTCGGATTATTTGGCCTTCTAAGTTGGATCCCTGGGAAATTAAATTAACAATGTCTCGTTCGGTGAGAATGCCCAAGACCTGGCGATTTTCAAGAACGAGGATTGCGCTGTTAGATGGAGATAGGTTCTGACTCGTCTTAGCATTTTGAGGCGTGGAAGCAGAGTGCTCAGGGCGAATTTGCGACGGATGGGATCCATACAATTGGTTGATCGCTTCTATGAGAGAAGTATCAGCAGATACGGCTAAGGGATTCCGGATGATAGCTGCTCCAAGATCTATCGGAGAAACGCTGAAATGTTCATCTGTCATGACTTAGGAGCTTTCCGCTGGGTTAGATTTTCTCAATCCTGATAGCTGGCTCTTACGGAATGGCCATGTCTCAAAGTATCAAGTTCTACTTAATACTTTTGAAAAAGAAAAGAAAATTATAGTGATTTAGGTAAACAACTCTCATTTGCCAGTTAAAGCTTTGAGAATAGATGCTTTGGGCAGACTGGACGGGGCCCAGATGGTGCGATCGCCTCTGGGCCACTGACCCAAATGAAGCGAGGGGTTGTCGCTAGGAGAATCTTGCTCTATGTGACGCAGCCTGCAGTTGCTCCATGGGGCAATGCAAAATAGGATAACCGTCTGGTTCAGGGGAGCTTTTGGAGTTATGCGTTTTTCTTTGTCGCTTAAGCAGTCTGTGCTGGCTGGAGCTGCGATCGCCCTAACCACGACTGGGCTGACTGGGGTTTTGCTTCCAAGGCTCAATGCTCAGCCGCTGCCCCTGAGTGAGAATTTGGTGGCGCTGAACAGCGATCGTGGGGCGCTGCTCTTACGACATAGCAAGGCCAAGGCAGACTATGTGCCGCTGTCGACGCACTTTGTCACCCAGATTAATCAGGCGTTTTGCGGGGTGGCTAGCGTTTCGATGGTGCTGAATGCGATGGCGTTGGATGCACCGGATGCAGAGGCTTGGGATCAGGATTATTTCACCCAGGAGAATACGCTGAATGATCAGACGGAGGCGATTATTGCTGAGTCGTTGATTCGACGGCAGGGGCTGACGTTGGCGGAGCTAGCGGGGATTTTTGAGACCTATCCGGTGGAGGCGGAGGTTCACTATGGCAGTGAGCTGAGCTTGGCGGAGTTTCGGGAGAAGGCGATCGCCAACCTCAAGGACCCGGACGATTTTATGGTGATTAATTATCTGCGGCGGGCGATCGGGCAGCAGCGGGGCGGTCATATTTCGCCGGTGGCTGCTTACAGTGCGGCGACGGATCGATTTTTGGTGTTGGATGTGTCGCGTTATAAGTACCCGCCGGTGTGGGTGAAGGCGTCGGAGCTGTGGCAGTCGCTGGATACGTTGGATACGACGTCTGGGAAGACGCGGGGGATGTTGTTAGTACAACGACGCTAGATTTGAATTCAGGCTAAACGAGCACGAGCCTTCTTCGTTAGCATCCAGACCCAATCCTCATCTATCTCTAAAAACTCGCCCGTTTGCCCCAACCACAGCAAAAACTCAATATTGCCAGCTGGGCCAGTAATGGGCGAGAACGTTAGTCCGCGAACGCCCCAGCCTTTCTCCTGCGCGGCCACAATCACCCGCCAAATGGCCGCAGCTTGGGCTTGGCTATCCCGCACGACGCCTTTCTTACCAATCTTCTCCTTGCCCACCTCAAATTGGGGCTTTACCAAAAGCACCATCTCCCTGGGCTCCAAGGTGAGCCGCCAGAGGGCATCTAGTACCTTTACGACCGAGATAAACGACACATCCACCACAGCCAAGTCCGGCAGCACTGCCCCTGGCTCATACAGCTCCTCCGGCTGCAAGTGGCGTAGATTGGTTCGCTCTTTAATGGTGACGCGGTCATCAGTTTGCAGCTGCCAGGCCACCTGGCCATAGCCCACATCCACGCCATAGACCTGCTTCGCGCCATGTTTGAGCAAGCAGTCGGTGAAGCCTCCTGTGGAAATGCCGCCGTCTAGGCAAATGCGCCCTTCCACAGTCACGCCAAACTCAGCCAGGGCCTTTGCTAGCTTCTCGCCGCCGCGAGAGACGTAAGGCGGACGCTTCTTGACCAAAATCTCTGCTGTGATCCTTACCTCGGTCCCTGGCTTGTCAATGACGGCATGGTCTACTTGCACTTCCCCAGCACGGATCAGCTTCTGGGCCATGGCGCGAGATTCGCAGTGGTCCAGCTCCACCAGCAGCTTGTCGAGGCGCTGTTTCGATTTCTTTTTGGCGACAGGGGCCTTTGGTTCAGGTGCCTGGTTGGGGGATGCCTGGTCGCTAGACACTGACTCGGGCTGGGGGCTGGAGGTAGACAAAACTTAAATAATTCGAAAAAGTCGAACAGCAAACTTAAGGAGACAGTCTAAATTCAACTGCATCCGATAAGATCATATCCCTTGCAGACCTTTCATTAGCGATCGCGACCATGACCAGTATTTCCCCCAGCCAAGTTATCGAACGCCTGCAATGGCGCTACGCGACGAAGCAATTCGATGCGACTAAGAAGATCGATGACGCGACCTGGACTGCGATCGAAGACAGCCT
>CALLPZ010000498.1 GCA_938015405.1 uncultured Pseudanabaenaceae cyanobacterium | reverse complement strand
GGCGAACGACTGCGAATTTTGGATTGCGGGAGGAGCAGACCCCCGTTTTACCCCCCAGTTGCAGGCCCAAGCGGTGGAACTGGGGGTGACAGAACGGGTTAAATTTCTCGGTTATGTCCCCTATGCAGATTTACCCCGCTTGATGGGCCAAGCGATCGCATTTGTCTTTCCCACTGCTTGGGAGGGGTTTGGCTTGCCGGTCTTGGAGGCCATGGCTTGCGGTACGCCGGTGCTCACGTCTACGGCAGGGGCGATTGCTGAAGTGGTTGGGGATGCTGCATTGCTCGTTGATCCTGCTCACCCTGATCAGTTGTGCCGTGCGATGCAAGAGGTGATGAATGAGGAAGCCCTGGTAAGTCAACTCAGTCAAGCTGGTCTAGCTCGGGCCCATCAGTTTTCTTGGCAGACAACGGGGCACAGAACGCTTGCTGTTTTAGAGCAACTCCAGTCCGCAACGGACTAGATGAAATATGGTGAATAGGGCCTGTCCATGGTGATGATGCGCAGCTTTTAAGATGCTGTAGAGCCTCGGATTGCTTTCAGCTGGAGAGGGATTGATACCCCTAATGCGAGGTTGTCGCATCGCCATTAGGGGCTGCTACTGAACTGTGCTCACCCCCATTCACCATCTGATTCAGTGGCTTGGTTTTCCTTTTTTGATGCTTGTATGAAATCTCTTGACTTGTTTTTTTTGCTGCTATCCGTGTTGAGCACAGTAGGGGGGCAACTGTTTCTGAAACTGGGAGCTGACAAGCTAGCTCCGCTATTAGAACAGCTCTCTTGGGGGACATTCATGGGGCTGCTCAAGATTCCAGAGCTGCTCGTCGGCTTGGGCTTTTATACCTTGGCCGCAGTGACTTATATTTTGCTGCTGTCTCGGGTTCCACTGAGTATTGCTGCACCTTCTGTGTCTCTGGTGCATGTTTTTTCAGTGCTGTTGGGTTACTTCGTGTTTCATGAGTCCATACCGCTGAGTCGTCTGTTAGGTCTGGGACTGATTATGGCTGGCGTTATTTTGGTGGTTGCCCAGAAGCCTGAGTTGTCTTGACAGCCGGGGGAGGCGCGACAGTTGGCAGGGTGACGGTGAAGCAGGTTCCTTGGTCTTCGCTACTTTCTACCTGAATGTCGCCCCCATGGACATCGACGCATTTACGAACAATGGATAGCCCTAAGCCAGTGCCGGGGATGGTTCCCACATTGGCTGCACGGTGGAAGGAGTCGAAGAGGTAGGGCTGTTCCTCGCTGGGGATGCCAATGCCTTGGTCGCGAATGGAAAAGACGAGTTGCTCATCATCACAGGAGATGTCGCATTGCACGGGCTGGTCGTCGAGGGAATATTTCAGGGCATTGGAAAATAGGTTGGTGACGATTTGTCGCAATAGCCGTTCGTCAACGTAGCAGTGGGGATTGCCCTGGGGATAATTGACTTCGAGGGGATGGGCACGATCGCTTTGGGATTCGAAGGCATCTTGGAGCTCTGGAAACAGCCCTTGGAAAAATGCCACGATATCCAGCGGTGCAGGGACAAAGTCTAGGCGATCGGCTTCTGCGCGGTTGAGGAAAAGGACGTCGTTGACTAATTCAGTCAGGTGTTGGACAGAAGTTTGGATGCGCTCGAAGTGAGTGGAACGGCGAGCTTCTTCCCATTGAGGGCCGTAGCGCTCCAATAACTCAGCGGAGGAGCAAATGATGGTGAGAGGGGTGCGATATTCGTGGGAGATCATCGAAATAACGCGTGACTTGAGCTCGTTGAGTTCTCGCTCCTTTTCCAGAGATTTGAGGACTTCCGCTTCAGCAAGCTTGCGGTCATTGATGTCTTGGAGAACACCGATATCGAACTTCATGGATCCCTTCTCATCGTAGACCCCCGAAACGGTCAGGGCTGCCCACTGGAGGCTCTGGTCTTTGCGGATGAAGCATTTCTCCAGGGAGAAGGAGCTGATCTCTCCGGCGAGTAGCCGGCGGTAATGTTCCAGATCTTCTTTGAGATAATGGGGGTCTGTTATTTCCTGGAAGGTCATTTCCATGAGTTCTTGGCGGTCATAGCCCAACAGGTCACAGAATTTCTGATTGACCTCCATAAATTTGCCCGTAGGGCTGACCAGGCTGATTCCAACAGCAGCCTGTTCGACAATGGCTCGAAAGAGGGCCTGGCTGTTTTGCAGTTTGATTTCTGCAACTTTGAAGTCAGTGATGTCGCGGGATGAGCTGACGAGGGCATAGACCTCGCCATCGTTGTCCCGCAGGGGAATTTTGAGGGTGTCCAGATGGCGTGCGCGGGGACCCTCTTGGTCACATTCTTCCGCTTGGAAGCTGGTTCCCTGGTCGAGGACCTGCTGGTTTTGCTGGGCCAGCAGCTGGGCCCGCTCGGGGGCGAAGCATTGATCGAGGGTCTTGCCTTCCACTGCTTCTCGCTCGGTGAGGCCGAGGGATTCTATAAAAGCGCGGTTGCAGTAGTCGATGCGCTGGCTTTGGCGGTTGATGACATAGATCTGGTCCGGAACGGCATCAATAATGGCCCGTAGCTCTGTGGTGCGTTGGGTGATGCCCTGTTCCAGGGTTTGGTTTTGGGCGGAGATCTGCTGAAAGAGGCGATCGCAGGATTGTTCGGCTTGGCGCTGTTCGGTGATGTCTTCAGCCACACCAATGAAGCGGTACATTTCACCGTTGGCATCCCGCAGGGGAAAGCTGCGATCGTGGATCCAGCGAATATCCCCTTCAGGAGTTTGAATGCGGTATTCCAGATCGCACTGGTCCGAGCCCTTAGGCGCAATGGCCGTTTCACAGAGCTTATTTAGGGCCACTTTGACGTAGACCCTATCCTCCGGGTGAATGGCAGCCTGGAGAGACTTGGGGTCGGCATAGAGGCTGTTACAGGAACGTTCCCAGACCTTCTCATAGGAGGGACTGACGTACAGTTGCTGTTCGGCAATGGGGTCGTAAATCCAAAACACATCTCGCATGGTTTGGGCGAGCTGGAGGAATTCCCGTTCAAAGCCAAACTGCTCTGCAGGGGATACCTTCTCGTGGGTGACATCCCGAATCCAGCCATGGACGATTTGCTGGGAATTATCGTCAGTGACGAGTTGCCAGCGTAGCCAGCGGTAACTGCCATCGCGGTGGCGAAAACGATGTTCGAAGCAGCTACGTTTTCTTGGGCGAGGCGTTGTGATTTGGCCATGGGGGCGATGGTTCAGCAGGCTATTGAGCTTGAGGAGGCTGCTCTGTAAGTCCTGGGGATGGATCCATTCACTCCAGCTTTGGCCTTCGAGTTCTGTGGGTCGCCAGCCCAGGAGCTGAACCCAGCTGAAGCTGGCACTTTGGAAGCGTCCTTCGCGGTTAAGACTGCAAAGGAGATCCAGGGGGAGGTCAAAGTACTGTTGGAGTCCGGCCTGGGCCTGGGAGTAATGCTCAAACGCCTGAGTGACGTTGACATTAGTCTGGGGTAATGAGCTGGATTGACCCATGAATGAACCTGCGGATGAACCTGCGGATGAACCTGAGTCGAGGCCAGGATTGGGAGAGTTGGGAGAGCTTAAGGGCAACACTTAGGGGGTGATGACCCTGGGATTTTTGATGCCGAGACCCTTCATCAATGCTTTTCTAATCTATCGTGAGTTCGTCAGAGTAAAGGGAGTTGACGGTCAGGATTAATCTGGGGTTCCTTACATCTCACCATGGCCTAACCGGCTCTGGATGCTGGCAAGTTTCATCACGGTCTATCATCTCTCGCTTGAAACCGTTCAGAATATTCTGAACGGTTGAGAATTTAGAGGATCAAAAAAGCCAGTCCTAAAAATCTCAGGACTGGCTTTTTTGAGGACTTTCGGTGGCTTGAGGTTAGCGGTTGGGGTAGGCCAACTGGGTAAGCTCATCGATGAGCTGGACTTCGCCTTGGCGATCGCCCAAAGCTCTGGCGAGGATGAGTGCTCGCTGGAAGTAGCTATTGGCTGCAGGGTCATTGCCCCTGCTTTGGTAGAACGAGGCTAAGGAGCGAATCGTTGCGAATTGCTGGCGCAGGTCATTGCGGGAGCGAGCCATCGCGAGGCGGCGATCTAGCAGATCTAGGGCGCGGGTTTCGCGACCGGCCTGGCTGTGGGCTGCAACAAGGCCATCAATGGCACGGAATTCATTCGTTTCATCGCGATCGCGCTTGGCCAGGTTGAAGGCCGCACCATAGGCTCCGACTGCATCGGGATAGAGGTCGAGGGCCAGGTAAGAGTCTCCCAGGTGGTTGAGCGTGTTGGCCTGGGCGATGGGGTCGCGGCTCTGTTGACGGAAGATCAGGGCTTGTTCAAACAGCTTCACAGCTCGGCCATGCTGGCCTTGGCGAGCTGCGGATAGACCGACGTTGCTGAGGGATATGCCTTGGCCATCAATGTCTTTGATGTCCCGGGCGATGCGCTGGGCTTCTTCAAAGCTGCGCTCTGCTTCAGGGGCAAAGCCACGGCGTAGGAGTAGCGTTCCGACGTTGTTGAGGGCGAAGAGTTGGCCGCGATAGTCGCCAATGTCCCGGGCGATCGCTAGGCGGCGGCGTAGGGCATCCTCGGCGGGTATGACTTCACCTAGCTCACCATGGGTGAGGCCAATGAGGTCTAGAGCGCGGCCCATGCCCACATCGTCGTTGGCTTGACGGTAATGGTCGTAGGCTTCCTCCCATAGGGCAATAGCCTTGCGGGCAAACCCAGCCCGGGCTTGATTGCTGGCTGCTGCCATGAAACTGTCAGCCCGATCGCGGGCTTCGCTGCGGGTGCCATTATTGAGCTGGGTTTGGAGCTGCTGATCCAGCGTGGGGGCCAGGGGCGTCCGGAGGGGGCTATCGGGAAAGAACTGAGCTGCTGCCGGTCCCTGGGCTGCAATGAGCAATGCACCAGCTCCCAAGCCTTGATAGAGCCAACGGTTTAGGCTTGCCATGCTGGAGCTCATAGAAGACAAATTCCGCATCATTTTCCGCATCACGTCAAGATTGGCGTTGGTCGCTGTCGAAGCTGTATCTCGGTCTCGTTGGGCAAGTAATGCCATTGAAGGCCAATCACATATGGCCCCACGGATTACGCTAAGCACCTCCAAAACAGAGCCTAGGGCCGTCAAATGCCTTCGGAGCCTTTGGTGGAAGCTTACCCACAGTTGCCTGGAATTTTACACGCTCTAATTCAAAACCGCTTTAGAGAGGGCTTTCTCTTGGGCAGTTGCTGATGCCTGAGTCCCTCTCTCTGAGAGAGGTTGTGCGGAATTGGCGAGATTAGAGGTTGGGAGATGATGGGTGCGATCGCGCTGCCATTAGGAGCGCTTGCTTAAACCCAGGCTCAGCCATGAAAAAAGAGCGGTCGAACCGCTCTTTTTTCATGGCACCGTGTGCCAGTGAGTCTAAGCTTTGCCCAATAACTCGGCTAAGTCTCCCTCGGCCAAATCAGCTTTGGTCTCCCCCAAGGGCTCGTCAAAATAGATTGTCCTAAGGTCCGAAGGAAGTGAAGACTCGAGCTGTCGATAAGCAGCCTTGAGACCCGCTTGAACTTCATTGGCCGAAATCTGCTCTCCCTCTGCTTGGAGATAGGCGGCAATGCGAGTCTCGCTCCAGTGATAGGTCTGGGCCATAATCGTCATCAGGCGCTGGCGAGGAGGAAGCTGGTCGAGAGCCTGCTCCACATAGCACCACAGCGGGGGCGGGGCAGCCTTAATGGAATATTGAATTTCCTCTACGGGAGGGAGGGCCACCTGATTAATCGATTGGGCGGTGACATTGATTAGCCAGTTCTGTAGGGTCAGCTCTGGGGCATCACTGGGGCTGGTCTGATGCAGGTTTAGGCCTCGCAGCTCATAGAACACATGGCGCCAGACTAAGGAAAATAGGTAGTCTGCCTGCACGGCTGATCGCGTGGAATGCCAGATCAGGGTGTAGACGATAGGGGTGTAGCGGCAAAGAATGGCTGTGAAGTATTTGCCCTCATCAGCATTCGCCTGAAAAAGTTGCAGTAATTCCTCATCACTCCGCTGGGCAAGGGG
>CALLPZ010000497.1 GCA_938015405.1 uncultured Pseudanabaenaceae cyanobacterium | reverse complement strand
AGTGCCATCGAACCAGCCCAGCCAGCGACAAGTGCTGTATGCATGAGGTGCACAGCAATCAGTCGTCCTGGATCATTGAGGACAACCGTGTGCACACGGTACCAAGGTAGCCCCATTAGCTACGCGCCTCCTCGAGTTTTTTATGGACAAAAACGCTTCCGCACGAAGCCGCTGGCCCAAGGGCTAGCGCTGTCAAATCCCACTGCCGAAGTGCGGTTGCCCGAACCTTTGCTGGGATGCGTATAAGCATCCCCTGGGACCGCGGCTTCACGCTCATATGAGTGAGCGCAGAGCGACTACGGAAGGACCTAATGATTGTTTTTGAAATCAATATGTAAACGAAGTGTAACTAGTCTGAGAGCCGATTGCAAGACGATTTCAGCGATCGCCGGTTGGCTAGATCTCCCACATATCAATAGATTCAGGTTATGTTTACTATGTTAACTTTCGTTAAATTACAATGGAACGGTGCCGCAAAATTTAGCGCGACAGTTTTCGGGATTCCACACCGGTTTTATCCGAATGGCTGACTGCGATGGCATTTGCGGAGGGGGATGGACGTTACTGTTCATGCTGCCCGGCCGCACATTAAAGTGATCTGTCCATTACGAGGAATGAAACGATGCCCGCAATTAAGTTTGTCAACGAGGCCGAGAATGTTGACCAGGCTGTTGTAGCGATCAATGGTGCCAATTTGCGCACTAAGGCCGTTGAAAATGGCGTTGATGTCTATAAGTTCATGGGCAAGTTGACCAACTGTGGTGGCATTGGCCAGTGCGGGACTTGTGTGATCGAGGTTGTTGAGGGGATGGATAATCTCTCGCCCCGGACTGCTTTTGAAGAACGTAAATTGAAGAAGAAGCCTGCTAATTACCGTTTGGCTTGCCAGACGCTGGCGAATGGTCCAGGAGATGTGGTGATTCAGACGAAGCCTGATGAGAAGGCGAAGAAAGCTAGAAAAGTTGCATCGTAAATGCCTCCGTTTGGGTCTTTGCTGGGTAACTGAATAGTGAGGTAGCTGCCCTTGCTCTGAAGCTGGGTGATGTCTCGAACTTTTGTTTGTTGGGATTTTGCTCCTCCTGGTTTGTCATAAATGCTGAGCGTTGGCGAGGGAGATGATAGGCTAATAGGCAATTAGAAACTCCTGGTATAAGGCCTTATTTCCCCATGGAAGTTAATGATCTCGGTTTTGTAGCAAGCCTTTTGTTCGTTTTGGTTCCGGCAGTCTTCCTGATTATTCTTTACATTCAGACGGCTAGCCGAGAATCCAACTAAAGGTTCCCGAGGCTTTAGAGGCTAGAAAGCCCCACTTCCCTTTTCTAAGGAGTTGGGGTTTTTTAGTGACTTGAGCCAAGTTGTTTCGACTCCAACAAAAAGGGCGACCCTTGATCAAGGGTCGCCCTTTTTGTTGGGGGACTTGTCTCTGCTCGCTTGTGTTTGGCCGTAGCCAATAAAGCAACCTCTCCTATTTGCGAGCTAGGAGTACAGGGCAAGGAGCATTGACGCGAGCGTAGTCGGAGACCGAGGTGCCGACGAGGCGGTCCAAGTCAGGCATGTTTTTGGCGATAGAGGGACGACGCTCGGGAGAGTCGAGGAGCAGCAGGTTGGCTTGGCTAGATTCGGCTAGTTGGCACAGCTTACGGCTGATATCTCCGCTTTCGCTGAAGCAGCGAAATTTGATGTTGAGGCGTTTTGCAGCAGCGATCGCATCGGCCAGAATTGGATCTGCTTCGGGCTCCGTCTTGCCTGCTTTGCTTCCTGTGTGGGCAAGCAATAGCTCCCCTCCAGGAAGATCTCGCATCAGTTCTAGGCCCAGCTTGAGGCTTTCTTCCGAGGGGTTATCAGAATTAAATGCCACCATGATGCGGTTAATGCGGGTGATGAAGATGTCGTCCTTCACCAACAGCATGGAACGGCTAGAGAGTTGGAAGACATACTGGCTGACAGAGTTCTTCAGAATGGACTGAAGGCGCTTGAGGCCTCTGGAGCCCATGATGATTAAGTCAGCATCAATTTCGTCGGCGACTTTGCAGACGATGGTTTTAGCATCCCCTTCTTCCAGCATGGTGCTGATCTGACCCTCTGGGCGGTTAAGCTTTCTGACTGCGTTGTCGAGCAGGATTTCCCCATCGGCCTTGATCGTGGCGGCTTGCTCGGGGTTTTTGGCTTCCGGAATAATGGTGAGGACGGTCACATGGGCCTGCTGGATGGGCTCAATCTTGAGCAGCATCTGCATCATTTCTTCCGCTCTGCCCGTACCCGATAGCGCAATGAGAATTTTTTTAAACATTGGGTTGTCTCTTAAATGTTGCTTCGGTCCCGTCACAGATTGCAGGGTTGGCGTTGCTCAACGCTGATTATGGTGGTGGAACGCATCGCGTTGTCCCATTTATGCCCATTTCTGGGCTGGGACGCGCTTTTCAGACAGGCTCCAGGACGATTTCCCCATGTGCCCACCGAGACAATATTGCGATATTGCCGAGGCAGTGGGGGAGGCGCTTCCACCGAGTCGCATTTGACTAGCCAGCCGGGTCAATTTTAACGGTCCCTCGGCTGAGCGGCATGCTTGGGGTTTGAATGGTAACGGTTGATTTTTACCAGGACTAGAGGGATGTAACGCCTGCCTGGAGTGGCTTTTGCTGTTTGGCGATATTGATTGTGGAGCTTGGTTCGCACTAGGCTGAGGACTATGTGGATGAGCTATTGCTGCTTGTCGGTGCTAGGTCGCGAGTGGGAGCTCTGTTTGGCTCAACAGCGATGTGTTGATCGTTCTTCTTTGTGGGGGCGGCATTTAGTTGTCGCTGTGTAAGTTTTATGACGCCTTATCTGCCTGCAGCTTGGTTCAGTTACCCCATTGAGGTCTTTCCCCACGACACGGACTATGCCGGAATTGTTTGGCATGGCAGCTATGTGCGTTGGATGGAGGAAGCTCGGGTTGCTTGTCTCAGCGGGGTGGGTATGGCTTTCAGTGAGTTGGTGGCGCTGGGTTGTGATTTGCCGGTCGTTGATATTTCGATTCGTTATCGGCGATCGCTCAAGATGGGAGACCGTGGCCAGCTTAAGACGAGGCTGCTGCCCCAGAAGGGAGTGCGGCTGCTCTGGAACTATGAGTTGTGGTCTGATAGTGGCGAGAAGCCGGTTCTGCATCTCACGGCTCAGGTGACGCTGGTGGCTGTGAATATGTCGACGGGGAAGATTGTGCGGCGTTTTCCCGATGAGTTGTTGGATGCGTTGGGACGGATTATGGAGGTTCCCGCAGGTGCTGGTGTTGCGGATGCTGCTGTGGTGCAGGGCGACTGATGCAGGCCTGTGCGTTGGTGAGCCTAACAACTGATTTTGGCTTGATGGATGGCTATGTTGGGGTAATGAAGGGGGTGATGGCAACGATTGCCTCATCCCAAGGACATTTGCCGCTTCAGTTCATTGATGTGACCCATGGCGTTGCGCCCCAGGATTTGATGGCTGGGAGGTATCTGTTGGGGCAGGCTGTGCCTGTTTTTCCGTTGGGGACGGTGCATTTGGCGGTGGTGGATCCGGGAGTGGGAGGCGATCGCCGAGCGGTGGCGGTTGAGTTTGAGCGGGGGTGGTTAGTCGGTCCTGACAATGGTTTGTTTTCGGGGGTGTTGGAGCGATTTCCGGCGATCGCGGCTGTGGAGCTCAATCGACCGCAGTATTGGCGTGCTGCTCTGCCTAGTTCTACGTTTCATGGCCGCGATATCTTTGCGCCAGTGGCAGCCTATCTTGCAGGAGGCTTGCCGCTGGGGGATTTGGGGGATGAGGTTTCGGTTTCGGAGCTTGTGCGGTTGCCGATTTCATCGGTGGTGGCTGAGGGGGAGGGGTTTCGTGGCTGTGTGCAACATGTGGACTATTTTGGCAATTTGATTACGACGATTCCGGCTGGGGTGGTGGTGGATTGGGGCTTGGGTTGGGTTGCTGAGGTTGGGGGGCGGCGGATTTCTGCGGGTGGTGCTTATGGAGAGGTTGAGTTGGGAGGGGCGATGGCTTTGGTGGGGAGCCATGGTTGGGTTGAGGTGGCTGTGAATGGGGGGAGTGCGGCTGAGGTTTTGGGGATTTCGGTGGGGGATGAGGTGAGGGTGCGTTGTTTGTAAGGGGGCTTTCCTTTTGGGGCTGTGACTCTTTTCTGGTTTGGGCGGCTGGCGTTTTGAGCGGTGATGAAGAGACAAGTCAAGCAGCCATGAGGGCCAGCCCTCAAACTCCCGCCGATTGGGGGCCAAAGTCGCCCCCAGACGGGTTAACCCCCTGCTAAGGGGATTGGGGGTTGCTTCACTGTTTGGGGTGAGTATTGTGGGTGTTGTTGAATTGGCAGGCGGTGTTGTGGGGTGAGGACCAATCCGACTCTCGTGCGAGGGAGCGGAATCGGTCGTTTAAAAATACAGCCAGGTTACCCAGGAATATTTACGTCCGCTGATTACAGGGAGTGACTGGTGGGGAAATGGGAAGAAGGAGGGGAAAACGATGACGCCGCCGGTTTGGGGGACGATTTTGATTTCTTGTCGGTCAAAGTAGGTTTCGCCGCCTTCGAAGCCTTCGTTGAGGTAGCCGACGATGCTGACGTCTCGGGTGGGAACGCCTTGGGCGGCTTCTTGCATGCGGCTGGGCATGAGGAGGTTATCGATGTGGCGTTTGTAGTATTCGCCGGGGTCGTAGCGCAGGATGGAGCAGGCTTCGGCTTGGGTGAAGCGGATGCCGTAGTGTTGCTGTAGCCAGGTTTGGATGAGGCTGACTTGGTTGAGGAGGAGCTGGTTGGTGGAGTTGAGGAGGTCGTCGCCTTCGAGGCGGAGTTGGCGACTGTTGCGGACATCGTTGTCGCGGCGACCGAGTTCGATACCGGCTTTTGGCGGCTGGCGCAGTTCCGTTATATCGATGAGCTGCTGGCAGAGGGCAGGGGAAAGTAGTTGGTCAAACCAGAACATGTCTGGATTGATCTCACTGACTTGCCCTGAAGGCATTTGCTCTGGGTCTTTTTCTGGCATCGCTGGCGTCGCTGGACGGTCAGCCTGAGGGTTGGGAAAGGTCATGGCTGATGGATTGATGTGGTTCAATCAATGGCCCATTTGCCGATTGTTCAAGGCGATATTTAACCGAATAAATCTAGCGGGAAATGGCCGTAGACGCCGCAAATGGTGGTGTCGTAGTCCGCTTGGGTGGCGACGAGGACGCCTCGCTCGTTGCCTTCGTAGCTACTGCCATAAAGGGTTGTTGTGCGGGTATTGAATTTGACGTAAACCGCTTCATTGGGCTTCTCGACTTCGGCTGGGCCCAGCTCAAAGTCTTGGTTCAGACCTTTCAGGTATCCGTTGAGGGCTGCGATGGCGCTATCCACGTTTTCTGCGCAGATGCCGAGGGTGATGAAATCAGCTTGATCCACCATCGTGATCAGAGCGGCGCGAATCGCGTCTGCTTCAGCTGCGGTGGGATCGGCTTTGCCCCGGCGATATTGACTGAGATGTTGATCGGCGGTGGCAGGGGTGAAGGAGGACATGGCTGAAAGCAGGTTGACCTTGTCCACCATAGGGGATTTTGTGAGCAGGAGCTGGATGGGGAGAGGCTCTAGCCATTGCAGGCCTTAACGGCTGAATGGATTCCCTGGGGGATTTTTCACTCCTTGGTTACTGGTGCACTTTTCCGTTCACTGGGCTGTCGCTTCGTCTGATTGGCTTGGGTTAGCGGCGATCGCCCACCTTGCTGCAATAGGGTGGCAATCTCCTCGGGGAGTAATGGCATGCTGTGGTAATGACCCTGCATCGCATGGCAGCCATATTTTCGCAGAATGCCCAACTGCTGTTCGGTTTCGACGCCCTCAGCAATCACCTTGAGGCGCAGGGTTTGAGAAATGGCAATGATGCTGGAGACGACGGCAGCATAATGTTCTTCGGAGAGGTTTTGGATGAAGAAGCTGTCGATTTTGAGGGTATCCAGGGGAAACTTGCTCAAATCCTTGAGGGAAGAGTAGCCCATGCCAAAGTCATCGATGGCAATCTTGATGCCGAGCTCTTGCAGACCTGCCAAAATGCGGCAGACCTTATTTTGGTCACCCATCAGACTACTTTCGGTCAACTCTAGGGTGAGTAGTGAGGGATCTAGCCCCGTGTCCTTTAGGATTTCGGCCACGCTGGAAATGAGGCTGGGCCGATTGAACTGTAGGTAAGACAGATTGACGGAAACCGACATCGGGACAATGCTCAAGCCCTGGAATTTCACCGCTTGGGTGCAAGCGGTGCGGATGGTCCAGTCGGTCATGGTCTCGACGAGAAATCGGTCCTGGGCCAGCGGCAAGAATTTGTGAGGTAACAGGACGCCCCGGCGGGGGTGTCGCCAGCGTAGGAAGGATTCAACCGCAATGATGCGATTGGTAATCAGGTTCACCTGGGGTTGATAGAGCAGGTAAAACTCATCGTTGGTAGCGGCGCGGTGCAGTTCCTCAGTGAGTTCTTTGAGGTCGCGATCGGCAGCATCAATTTCCGGGGTGTAAAGCTGATAGTCGCTGACCCCATTGTCCCGGCCCCAACGTAGAGCAGTTTCACCATAGGCCACGAGCTGTTCGGCACGGTTGCTGTGGTGAGGATAGAGTGCGACTCCCCAATTGATCTCGACATCAATTTCGCGACCGTTGGGTAGATAGGGAGCCAGGAGTTTTTTCTCTAGGCTTTCGATCAGCTCATCCAGCTCATCGCTATGTTCCAGGGATTGGAATAGGAGAGCAAACTGGGCCCCACTTAAGCGAGCTGCAAAGTGATTTTGGCCTTTGTTACTAGAAGACCCCCCAGAAAATTGTCTGAGACGGGATGCCACCTCTTGCAGGAGTAGGTCGGCAGCAGCGTAGCCATGGGCCCGGTAGATTTCGCCCATGTCTGCAATGCCGAGGCAGACTACGGCCATGCATTGCTCGCCATCCTTGGACTGGGCCAGGCACTGCTGTAGATAACGATGCAGGCCAATCCGGTTCGGCAAGCCGGTGAGCAGGTCGATGTAGGCAGAACGGCTGAGGGATTCTGCCGTTTCGCGTAGCTGGTTTAGGTAGGGTTGGAGCTGCTGTGCCTTCTTGCGTAGGCGCGTTTGCACCGCATCGATTAAGTCTTTGTTGGTAAAGGGTTTGGGGACATAGTCATCGGCCCCTAGGGTCATGCCGCGTCGCAGATCTGATAGCTCCGATTTGGAGGTCAGGAAAATGAAGGGAATATCTGCGGTTTCTTGAGCACGACGGAGGCTGCTGAGTACCCCATAGCCATCCTGTTCTGGCATGAGGATGTCGCAGAGGATCAGATCTGGCAGATGGGCCTGGGCCAATTCGATACCCTGGGTTCCATCGGTGGCTACAAGGACGCGGAAATCCTGACTCTCCAGCACTTTGACAATGCTTTTGCGGAGATTGGGATCATCCTCAATGACTAGGATTGTTTTCACAACGGCGAGCTTGACCTTTGGCAGATGAGAGGGGGAGGGGGAACCCTCCAGATGAAATCTCCAGTCCCTGATGTGAGAAATCTAAGCCTAGGATGCCCGTCCTAATTGCGAAACGAGCAGCGCGAAAGGCCAAACCTGTCTGAGAACAAGGGGCTTTGAGGCAGTAGGCAGGCCTAGATACGGGGCAGGCCTAAATCAGATTTTGTAAAGCTATTTTGAGGTTGTGAAACCTAGACTTCGAGATCTGGGAGATCGAATAGTTCACGGTTACCTTCCAGAACTTCGGCAAGGAGGGCTCCATCTTCTGCTCCCATGACCTGGGGGGCGAGGCTTTTAAGGGTGCTGTAGGTGAGGTAGCAGGTTTTGTGAACACCAAAGGCGCGCATGATGGTTTGAAACCACAGCATCATGCGATCGCGCAGGCTATCCATGTCATCCAACAACATGGCAACGCCCGAGCTGCGTAGCACCCAAATGGTGTCTCGCTGCCATTTGCGCACGGCTTCTTTTTGTCCCGCTGGAAATAGCTCGGGATGTTCTCTCTTGAGCTGGTTGTAGGCCTGCTGAATCAGAGGACGCTCTTGCTTGCGGAGGTTCTGATAAGCCCGCAGACGGCTAGGAAAATCTTTGGCGTAGTCTTCCAAAAACTGGAGTTCGGCGTCAGTGGCATAGCGCCCCTCCGCGTCGCGCACTAGGGCTTGGATTTGACTCAGCATGGACGGTTTCGCTTGAATTGCTTGAAGTATAGCCTGGCGAGAGAATAAAGTGCTCAGCTTCGCTTTATACCTAGATTTCGCTCAGACTTGCTCAAGCTCAATGTTCCCAAAATTTTGCTTGAGATTGGGTCCTTGAGGAGGGCTGGCGTAGGATATGGCACCGATGGCTCCTATGGAGAAAGGTCAGTTTGAATTTCCCGGAAGGGATCTGTACCGCCCGACCAATTGAAGTCACTGATGCGTAGGGTGACGGAACCCAGCTCTAGAATTGGGTTATAGCGTAGTTC
>CALLPZ010000496.1 GCA_938015405.1 uncultured Pseudanabaenaceae cyanobacterium | reverse complement strand
TACAGAAATTACTGGTGTGGATGTAAAGCAAACCAGTGGTGGTATTGCTTTGGAGCTCAAGACTCGTTTTGGCGATCGCCCTCAAGTTTTCTCTGCTCCCCGTGGCAATAGCTGGGTCGCTGACGTCATCAATAGTCAACTTAGCCTGCCCAACGGCGCTTCTTTCCGACAGGCTAATCCTGCTCCTGGTATTGCTTCGGTTCAGGTATTGCCCCTGGATTCCAACAGCGTTCGTGTGATTGTTACGGGTACCGACACCCTGCCCGCTGGTGAAGTCTCCCAGCGCAGCGGTAAGTTGCTGTCCTTTAATGTCACTACCGATTCCGGTGTGGCAGCTCAGCCCGGTGCTGTGACCCAGCAACCTGCGATCGCCCAGCAAACAACTCCCACTGTTCAGCCCTCCGCACCTGTGGATGTGCTGATTCCTGATCCCAAAGTCAGCATCGACGGTGAGCCGGCTGAACGTCTTGATCCTGCGCCTCCCTTCTTGCCCCGTGCTGTGGCGCCTCCGGTGGGTGACATCGCCACTTCGGAAATTGCCTTCCAATCGTCCTCTGTGGACTTGGGCACTGCGGTTCGCATCCCCCGCTTGGTCTTGCGTGAGGCTCCTGCTCGCGAAGTTCTCTCCTTGCTGTCCCGTGCTGCAGGCTTGAACTTGGCCTTCAGCCCGACTGGTGATGGGGCTGAAGCCCTAGGTGGTGCCAGTGATGCAGGGGATGAAGGTCCTAAGATTTCCTTGGACGTGGAAAACGAGCCCGTTCAGGATGTCTTCAATGCTGTACTGCGTTTGAGTGGTTTGGAAGGCAACCGGGTCAACAACACCATCTTTGTGAGCCCTAAGCTGCCTAACTCCTTGAAGGACATCGTTATTCGGACCTATCGCCTCAACCAAGTGACTGCAGATCAAGCATCTGCATTCTTGGCCAGCATGGGTGCTGAGCGTGTTGTCTCTGCTACGGTGCGTGAGGTTGAAGTTGAGTCTAACGATGTGGGCGATGCTGAAAATGCGCCTGTGTTGACCCAAACCAATACCACCGAGAAGACGACGCTTGAACCTGAGCGCATTGAGTTCGAGGATTCTGTGCCAGTGCTGCGTGGCATGCAGGTCTTGACCGACACTCGCACTAATGCAATTACGATTGTTGGCCCTCGGAACTTGGTCGCGATCGCTTCCAACCGGATTGTTGAGTTGGATTTGCGTAAGCGCCAAGTGGCTGTGAACGTTCGCGTTCTCGACGTCAACCTGAGCAACATCACCAGTGCGGGCACCAGCTTCAGCTTTGGGGTTGCGGGTAATAGCTTCCTTAGCAATGGTGGTGTCAGCGTCTTTAACTTTGACACTTCTGGAGGCGATGGTCGTATTCCAGGTTCGTCTAGTCTTGACCCGAATGTGGTTGGTCAAGGTGTCACCTCTGCTTTCCAAAGCGCTACAGGCTTTAGCAGCATCGTTGATGACTTTGTGGCTCAGCTGCAAGCGAACATCCAAAATGGCAATGCGAAGATCCTGACCGATCCGACTTTGGTTGTCCAAGAGGGGCAGACTGCATCGGTGCAGCTGACTGAAGAGGTCGTGACCAACGTTACGACTGAGCGAGATGTCAGCGATGGTCTTACAACTGTTACAACGACGATTGAGAAGGATGATGCGGGATTGAACCTGGCTGTCCAAGTTGATCGCATTGACGATAATGGTTTTGTCAGCATGTCAGTGTCACCCAGTATTAAGGCTGTGGCTGGTACCTTTACTGCGGGTGTTGATGGCAGTGCGCTGGAGGCTATCCTCCTGTCAGAGCGGATCTTGTCCTCTGGTACCGTTCGGCTTCGTGATGGCCAAGGTTTGATTCTTTCAGGCATCATTCAAGATCAAGAGCGCAATGTGCTCTCGAAGACACCAATTTTGGGCGACTTGCCAATCATTGGCTCTTTGTTCCGGAGTAATTCGCGAACCAACGATCGCAATGAGCTGATTGTGTTGGTCACGCCTCAGATTCTGGATGACTCTGACCGCTCTACTTTCGGTTACTCCTACGTGCCTAGCTCTGAAGCGCGTCGCGCCTTGGAATCTAACGTGCCTAACCTCCGTTAGGAACCGCTAAGGTGGTGATATTCAGTTAGAAATTAGCCCCTGGTGAGAGCCAGGGGCTTTTCTAATGGCTGCTGATGTACAACACCAGGACCTGGGTCTTTGCCCGAGGGGAGCGTTGAGGGCTGATGCTCGGTAGGAATAACAGGTCTTTTCGTTGTCTCGATCTCGACTGCTGGCTTGGGGGGCGCGGTGAGGTTGTGTGAGAGGGATGGGGATGGCGTTGCTGCTGGGATGTGGCTGTGGGCAGCTGAAATGATGTGCTGGAAAGTGAGGAAAAGGTCTGTGGTCGCTGCTGGCTTGGGGAGGTGCCAGGAGGTTGCATATGGGAGAGATTGGGGACAACTGTCCTTCTGAGTTGCAGCGTTGCTCTGCAGAAATGCTTTGCAGGAAGTGGGGAGCTGGGGAGATGAGCGGCGAGCCGTTAGCGTTTTGAGGTTGAAAATTTAGGGTTAGATTGCACTAATTGCGTTATGAATCCTTTACGAATTTGGGCTATTTCAGTGATTTTCTTGCTGGATTTGAGCCCTGTTACGAAGAACTTGTCCCGAATTCTATGACTCTTTACCTGTTAATTCGTCAATGAAAAGAATGGGAACTTCCGGAATTCATCTATGGATTGACCTCGAAAAGCAAGTATTTCTACTTATTTTTAGGTGACAACGTTAAAAAAATCTGTGGGATCTGTATAACTTAGGCTTTAGATTGATCCAGATGGCATATTTTGCCCTTAGAATGTTCCATTGAAATCACTGGCTAGTCAGGGTTTCAGCATTCGAAGGGCAGATTTTGTTTTTGAAAGACTTCTGCTAGAGTGCCTTTAACCGGATTTTGGGATGTGTCATATTTCCCAAAGTTTGACCAAAGCATCCTTTAGCTTGTACTGTTCGCCGAGGTCTTCTCGTTCAGACCAAAGCATTGATAAAACCTCGTAGCAATCATTTCCTAAGGAGACCTTAATGAACAAGGGTGAACTCATTGATCAGGTCGCTGATAAAGCGGGCGTAACCAAGAAGCAAGCTGATGCAGTGATCACTGCTGCACTTGAGACCATCGTTGGCGCCGTGTCTAGTGGCGACAAGGTGACCCTCGTAGGCTTCGGTTCTTTTGAGCCTCGTGAGCGCAAAGCTCGCGAAGGTCGCAACCCCAAGACCGGCGCGAAGATGGAAATTCCTGCAACGCGCGTTCCTGCTTTCTCTGCAGGTAAGTTGTTCAAAGAGAAGGTTGCTGATAAGTAATCCTTCTTTTGGATAAATTTAGATTCGGCTGAGGCAAGTCGCTATTAGTCGAGTTAATTTTGTGAGAGCTTCGGAGATTCCGAGGCTCTTTTTTCGTGGGTTGATCTGGGTCGCATGGATACATCCGCGCAGCGATGCCTCTTTCGATTGGGTGAGCGATGACGGTTGAGTGGGGACAATTGCATGGGAA
>CALLPZ010000495.1 GCA_938015405.1 uncultured Pseudanabaenaceae cyanobacterium | reverse complement strand
CCACTGAGGAATCTCATACTGTTCCGTTTCATCCAAGGTTGGAGGCCGGGTTCCCACCAAGCTCATCTCACCCCGTAAAACATTCCAAAACTGAGGCAGCTCATCTAAGCTCGTTCGCCGTAGAAAGCGACCGACTTTGGTAATGCGATGGTCCTTGGAGTTCTTGAATAGTGCTCCTTCTACTTCGTTCTCAACTTCCTGCTTACGGGCCTCCGCATCAATCACCATTGAGCGAAATTTCCAGATTTGAAAGGGTTGCCCCAGCCAAGAACAGCGCCGTTGGCCAAATAAAATAGGCCCACCATCTTCAAGCTTAATGGCTAGAACAATGGGAACCGCTGCGATCGCTGTAATCCCCAAGCCCACAATTGCACCGACAATATCTATCAAGCGCTTGGCTCGGGAGTGGACTGAAGGATGAGTGACAATATCAACGCTTTGAGCAACCGATGCCGTGACCACAGAAGGCTTAGAAGAGTCTGATTCTTCAATCGTCAGCACTTGATCCAGTTCAGTCAATTGAAGAACAAGACGCACCTGAGGTGATAGATTGCGCAAAATCAACTCAGCTTTGTGCTCACTTAACAGCTTTCGGCTGGCAATCAAGGCGCCAATACCGCTGCTGTCCATGAATTGAGTCTGCTCAAAGTCCAGCACCAACTGTTGCGGACAAGCTCCATCAACACAGAGGCGCTGCACCAGCTGCTTCAGCTCTACCCCTTGGGGCACGCTAAATAGCTTTGAGATAACAATCCGCTGTTGCTGCGGGTTATCACTTAAAGCTGCAAGTTCTAAAGCAGGGGGGATCACCTCATCCATAGTAGATGTGATGCCAGGTGTGGTAGGCACAAGATTCGCTTGGATTTTAGAGCTACCCATGAGAAGTATCAGTCCTGCGGTGTGAAATAGCTACGTCATATCTATCTGGGATGCAAGAGACCTGAAAGATGCGAAGAGCAGCATGATTACATGACTCAGACGCGTCTCTTTCTATCTTCACCCCCACATCTTCTCTTTTCTGAATACCCAACCATTTTCAGCCAACTAATCCTGGATTTCTGTAAATATATGGACAAGATTTCAAGTTTCAAAGCCCCAAGTACCGTGAAACCCGAAGGGAATGACCTGAGGGAGAGCTAAGCGGGCGATCGCTCCCTTGCCCACAGCTCCGGCTTCAAAAACCCAAAGCTCGCTGCGGTTGTTCTCTCCATCAAAGATAACAGCCATAACCCAGCCCAACCCAGGACCTCCCGATGGTGCAGGCACACATATCGGACTAGCGATATAACGGTTCGCTCCAAAATCAAACCGAACCAACTTTCCTGACTGCATATCGAGCTGGGCCAAAGCCGCCATAAGCTCACCTTCTACATTCCCTTCAGGACGGTGGGCATTGAAATACAGGTGGCTAGGCTGATGCCCAACTTCCGCTGGCATAAGCGTTGGAAATTCACAGGTCTGATCGTAAAGACAGCTCTGTTCAAGCAGTTGGGCCGTCTGGGGATCGATCCTCAATTGCCAAAGCTCCCCTCCCAAATCCATGGAGAGAACCCCGGTGGGAACCGTTGCCAAGAGACCGTTACTACGAAAATCGGGATAGCGCACCAGTTGCAAAATGATTTCTCCTTGGTCCAGGCAGCCATTGGCAAAATGCCACTGAAACCAAGGCGGTGCAGTGCAACGGCTAATACGCTCTAGACTATCGCAATCAAAAATCCAAATTTCGGTGCCTTTCTTGGGCTGCCAATCCAAACTGTCGCTGAAGCTGCGGACTTGGAGCAGGGCCGGCAAAAGTTTGAGGCGAACGGGGGAAATGCAAAACACGAGGTAGCGTCCAGCCAAGACCATGTCATGGATCAAGGGCACACCATCCAGGTTGTAGGCCGACCGCTGGAGAATCTTGCCGTTGCGATCGCTGCGGTACAAATGCAGCTTCGTCACCGGGCCTGCTTCAGTTCCAAAGTTGAAAATCTCCCCAGTCTTCGGATCCTGCTTGGGGTGAGCTGAGTAGCCCTGGGTTGGCTTCAAACTTCCCAAATCATCAGGTCCCAGGGTCTCCAAGGTTTCCAGATCTAAGCCATGGGGAGGAGCTGCCTCCCACAACGCCAATAGTCGATCCGGCAGCGCTAGCACTGCCGTATTTGCAACATTCTTCACAGCCTGGTTAAGGGGAGACCCCAACCGGCGTATCCAAGGCTGGGGGGACAACATGCCATAACCCCCTTTCAAAAATTCTCCAGCTTCTGTTTCCGCGCGGTAACCCTCAGTTGCAATATAGCGATAGCAAGCTTGGGCATGGCCCTCGCCAAACTTCACCGCCAGGATGGCACCATCACCATCAAACCAATGACCAACCTGGGCATGACCTCGACTGAAGCGAGCCGCTCCATTCTGATAGAACGTACCTTTGAGCTCAGTTGGAATGCTGCCTTCCAAGAGCCTCAATGGCTGGCGTTCAAAAGGAGTTGCAGGTTGCTCAAAGGCTTTAGCCCAGGCCTTGGGAGTAGGGGAGATCGCCCCATCGGTCAGCACAGAAGTCATGGATATGGAGAAGGAGGAGCAACAGAAGTAGGGGCAGCGTCAAAGCTTCACCACGAGTCAGCAGCAGATACTGTACCCCCAGAAACCCTGCTTAACTTGGAAAGGTTCGCCCTTAAATTTAGGGCAGGAAACGATTCAACGCAGCCTGCAGCTCTTCAATTTCGGCTTCGATATTGCCCTCCTTGGCAGCGCGCAACACACACTGAGTCAAGTGCTCATCTAGGATCAACCGCGCAACTTTATCTAAAGCACCCCGCACCGCAGCGACCTGAATCAGAACATCAGGGCAGTTCTCCTGATCCTGCACCATGCGCTTGAGGCCACGCACATGGCCTTCAATACGCGACAGGCGATTGACGATCAAGCGAATAGATTCATCATCGTGAACATGACTATGGGGGCCATGGCTATGCTCGCTGTGGGGAGCCTGTTCAGACTGCGAACCCGGTGATGTCGCTTCTCTTGATGCAGCAGCTTTAGTTTTGGCAGTTGTAGATTTCGCGGCAGCAGATTTCACAGAAGAAGATTTCGTAGCAGAAGCCTCCTTAGCGGAGGACTTTAATTCTTGAAGCTCCGGACCACCCACGGGCAACGCTTTGGATCTGGAAGCATTGGAACGATTCATGCAAACTGCTATCAAACAAAGGGGCAGGCCAACGTAATTTTGGCCAGTGAATCACCATCACTAGGGACTCTATCCCGATCGGATTTACATAATCGGCTGATTGATTGAGCCCAGAACGCTCACCCTCAATGACAGCCCTCTATGCTTAGGGGCTCCAAGCCACGGCGATCGCAATAGAACTGACCCAGTAGGGACACTCACACTTAGATGGTAAACGGTTTATCCCTAAGGCCCCAGGCTTATGATGCTCATCTTCATACGTCTACAGCCAGATAAGACCTACAACCCAAGGATTAGTAGCCTTTAGTCATCATCCAGCAACGACCCAGCTCCTTGCCACCCAAGCTTGGTTTTCGGAGACAGAAAGAGACCAGTCAGGCAATCGTCCATCGTCGGGAAACCCGATCCGGAGAGCCGTCGTCATCCCTTAGAACACCTGTCTAAAATTAAGACAGGATGTTGCCAGGCTTATTTAAGACTTCAGCTAACCGTTACCACGGCCCAACGGGATATAGCCAAAGCCTTTGCATCATTCTTATTTACTGTTGTTTTCTCCCTCGGTCGATCGCGATGAAATATCACTCCCGCCGCTCTCGCCAGGCTCCTCGCCGCCGCAACTGGCGACAGCTAGCCAGCCACAGCTTGGCCCTAGCTATGGGCATGGTCATGACCCTAGGCAGCCTGCGTGTCTTACCGGCTTTGGCTGCCCCCCTAGATGATGCGATGCCCCCAGCGGTCAACGCTGGCGAAGCCGCTCCCATCCAATTGGCTCAACGTAGCCCGCTGCCCGCCAAGTCGGCGCCAACCTTAGCTGCAGTCTCCACCACAGGCCATAGTTTTGTGGCAGATGCCGTCCAGAAAATTGGCCCTGCCGTAGTCCGCATCGACACCGAACGGACCATTACGCGAAATCTCGACCCTATTTTTGACGACCCCTTCTTCCGCCGCTTTTTTGGCGATGATATTGCGGGCAGTATGCCCCGGGAAGAACTCCAGCGAGGTCAGGGCTCGGGCTTCGTCGTCGATAGCAGCGGCGTGATTTTGACCAATGCCCATGTGGTGGACAAGGCCGATACGGTGAAAGTAACGCTCACCGATGGTCGGGAGTTCGAAGGTAAGGTTCAGGGGGCCGATCGCCTCACCGACCTAGCAGTCATTAAGGTCAACACCAAAGGAAAGTCCCTACCCAGTGCCAAGCTTGGTAACTCCGGAGATATTCAAGTGGGAGACTGGGCGATCGCCGTCGGCAACCCCCTCGGTCTCAACAACACCGTCACCCTGGGAATTGTGAGCACCCTAAGCCGCTCAAGCAGCGAAGTCGGTATTTCTGATAAGCGCCTTGACTTCATCCAAACCGACGCCGCGATTAACCCCGGTAACTCCGGGGGTCCCTTAGTCAACGCCAACGGTGAGGTCATCGGCATCAACACTGCCATTCGCGCCGACGCCATGGGCATTGGCTTTGCCATCCCCATCAATAAGGCCCAAGAAATTGAAACCCAGCTCCTCCGAGACGGCAAAGTCGCCCGTCCCTACGTGGGCATTCAAATGGTTTCTCTCACCGCCAAGGATGCGAAGGAAAATAACGACGATCCCAACGCTGACTTCATCATTCCTGAAGTGGACGGCGTACTCGTGGTTCGTGTACTGCCCAATACCCCAGCAGCCAAAGCAGGGATTCGTCGCGGTGACGTAATTACCCAAATTGGCGGCAAAGCTGTAACCACAGCAGCCGACTTGCAAGCGCGGGTTGAAAAGAGCGGCATCGGCAATTCGCTGAAGATGCAGCTACGCCGCCGTAGCCAAAATCTCACGATTACAGTGACCACCGCCGAACTGGAAAACCAAGGCTAAATCGACTGTTCTCAGTCCTGTGAGCTCAAAGCCCGTGATGCACTGATATGCATCACGGGCTTTTTGGTGAACGTTCAAACCAAGCCCGCAATTGCTCTATTCCCAACGGCTACGGTTCATGAGCGCGAACGATACCACACTGCCCCTAAGACCAATGTCCCGATCGCTGCCAAAGCCAGCACCACCGGCAGAACCTCCCCCGTCTGGGCAGCCTGGCGCCCGGAACTACCCAGCCAAACAAAGGGTGCAACGCCCGGCACCGTACCCAGCAAAGTCCCTAGCCAATAATCTCGAAACCGCATCGCCGTGAGACCTGCCGCCAAATTAACTAAGCCATAGGGAAACAGCGGCAACAACCGAATCGCGAACATATAAGCCAAGGCATTCTGCTCAATGGCCGCATCCAAATCTTGCAGCCCCCTGGGCAACCGCTCTGCTGCCCACCGTCGTCCCACCGTGCGAGCCAGGGCAAAGGCGATCGCCGCTGCCACCACAGCCCCCACCGTTGTCCACAGCAACCCCAACTGAAACCCAAACACCGCACCGCCCAGTAAATTCAGGGCCGTCGAAGGCAACAGCAGCAACGTCGCCACCACATAGATCGCCACGTACAACAGCGGTGCCCAAGCTCCCAAACTATCCAGCCGGGCTTCGAGAAAATCTGCATCCAAATCAATCGCCCAACGCAGGGCAACCAAAGTTGCCCCCAGGCAAAACAACGTGAAGAACAGGCCCCAGCGTTGACGATTCATCGCGATCGCCGACCTCCACGCCCCAAACCATCACCGCCTTGCCCCACAACGGTCTCTAAATCTGCCAGACCATACAAGTCGCGCACCAAATACAACGGACGCCCTTTTACTTCCTCATAGATTCGCCCCAGGTACTCCCCCATAATCCCCAGGGTCATCAGCTGCACACCACCCAGAAACAGCATCGTCACCATTAGCGAGGCATAGCCAGGCACGTCGATACCAAAAATTAGCGTGCGCAGAATTAAGAAAACGCCCCGGGCAAACGCGACTAGGGCGATCGCCAAGCCGACATAGCTCCACACCCGCAGTGGCCCAAAGCTAAAGGAGGTAATGCCATCCAAGGCAAAATTCCATAGCCGCCAATAGTTCCACTTGGTTTGGCCCAGGTGACGCTGGGCGCGATCGTAGGGAACTGCCGTTTGCTTGAATCCCACCCAGGCAAACAGACCTTTCATAAAGCGGGTGCGCTCGGGCAATTGTTTGAGTGCTTCCACCGCTCGACGATCCATCAAGCGAAAGTCACCCGTATCCCTGGGAATGGAAATCGCTGTCATGGCGCTAATCAGGCGGTAGAACGCCTTGGCTGTAGTGCGCTTCACCCAGGTTTCGCCTTGGCGCGATCGCCGTTGGGCATAAACCACCTCATAGCCCTCTCGCCACTTCGCCACCAGTTCACCGATCAGCTCTGGCGGGTCTTGCAAATCCGCATCAATGGGAATCACGGCATCACCCTGGGCAAAGTCAATCCCAGCAGTCATGGCGATGTCCTTGCCAAAGTTTCGAGAGAGGGCAATCACCTTAATAGCGCTGTTGCGATGGCGGTGGAGA
>CALLPZ010000494.1 GCA_938015405.1 uncultured Pseudanabaenaceae cyanobacterium | reverse complement strand
GGATGGCAAGAGCTGGAATGAGCTGCTGACGACTCTGTTAGATACGCCCACCATTGCTTCCAAGCGCTGGGTCTATCGCCAGTACGACCACCAAGTGCAGAACAACACGGTGTTTATGCCCGGTGGGGCTGATGCCGCTGTAGTGCGCCTACGCCCGGTGAATAATCCTGATGTCAACAGTCAGCGTGGTGTGGCAGCAACCCTGGACTGCAACCCTCGCTACGTCTATCTGCACCCCTATGAGGGAGCGAAAATGGCGGTGGCAGAAGCGGCTAGAAACCTCAGTTGCGTTGGAGCCGAGCCCGTCGCTGTGACCGATAACCTCAACTTTGGTAGCCCTGAAAAGCCCATTGGCTATTGGCAGCTGGCCGAAGCCTGCCGGGGTCTGTCGGAGGCCTGTCGCGAGTTCGATACGCCGGTGACGGGCGGTAACGTTTCGCTCTACAACGAGACCCTGGACAGCGATGGCAAGCCCCAGCCCATCTGGCCAACGCCCGTGGTCGGCATGGTGGGACTGATTGAAGATCTGGGCCACATTGCCAGCCAGGGCTGGAAGACTGAGGGGGATGCAATCTACCTACTGGGTGCTGCCCCCAATGACAGTAGTGACGGTGTGACCCTAGGGGCATCGGAATACCTCGCATCGGTCCATGGCACTGTGGCAGGAATGCCACCGATTGTTGACTTTGCCCTGGAGGCGAAGGTGCAGAAAGCCTGTCGTGATGGCATTGCCCAGGGTTGGCTGGCCAGTGCCCATGACTGTGCAGAGGGGGGCCTGGCTGTGGCCTTGGCGGAATCCTGCATTGCCGGGGAGAAGGGCGCTGAGATTCAGTTAGATGGCGCTGGGGCAGATAAAGCAGTGAGAGGCGATCGCCTGCTCTTTGCTGAGGGAGGTGCTCGAATTATTGTCAGTGTTGCAGCTGAGAATGTAGTTGCTTGGGAAACCCACCTCAACGAGAACCTGGCGGGTCACTGGCAGAAGCTAGGACAGGTTAAAGGCGATCGCCTTAGCATCAAGGCTGCCCAGACAACAGCTGCCCAGCCCATGATTGATGCCCCCGTAGCGGAGCTGGCCAGCACTTGGGCGACTGCGATCGAGCGTCGTTTGGACTAAACCTCTCTTCATAGATTGAGCATCCCAGGGCAGAGATTTGCCCCTTCGCCCTGGGAATCGTCTTAAAATGATTAAATAATTATTAAAGTTGGTTTGTCATTGAGTGATTTCTCAGTCATCTAAGCTTCTGCTGAGAAGGCTGAATTACTCTCCCGGATAGCGTTACTGTGGCTTTAGGGCTTGTGAGCTTTCTCTATGGGATGAATTGACACAACCCACGGAAGCTAACTTGGTTAATGCATGTAACGCTGGTGATGGATGCCAATTGCCCTACTTGCTGGCTAAGCCTGGAATCCAAATTTGTCCTCGAGCCCTCGGGTTCGTTTGGATTTCAGTAAAAAGGACATGACCTTACCTTTCTCAGGGAAGCAGCAGCCTGGCTGCCTCCACTTGCCCGGTGAGCTTTGGCTCGCCTCCGCCGCCCTTCCGCTACCGACATATTTGGAGTCAATCGCACCCATGATGCCTAACGCCGCTGTTGATGGTTTTTTTGGTGACGTTGAGCTAAACGCAACAGGTGCTCCCATGATTGAGCGGCCGGACAAGCCGGAGGAAGCCTGTGGAGTCTTTGGTATCTATGCCACCCCTGCCTTTGATGTGGCACGGCTGGCCTATTTCGGGATTTATGCGCTGCAGCATCGCGGTCAGGAGTCTGCTGGTATCTCCGTGTTTAGCCGGGAGAATGATCAGACTTCTATCCACACCCATAAGCAAATGGGTTTGGTTTCCCAGGTTTTTAACGAGCCCATCTTGGATGGCATGAAGGGCTATATGTCGGTAGCCCACACCCGTTACTCCACCACGGGTTCCAGTCATGCCGCCAATGCCCAGCCAGCCGTGTTGGAGACCCAGAAAGGCTCCTTTGCCTTGGCCCATAACGGCAACTTGGTGAACACGCTGGCGCTTAAGCAGGATTTGGTGGATCGGGGGCTGGATACTACGACCACCACGGACTCGGAGATGATTGCCTTGGAGCTTGCTGAGGGCATCAAAGCTGGGCTGTCTTGGCAAGATGCGGGTATTGAAGCGTTCCGCAAGGCTGAAGGCGCCTTCAGCCTTGTCATTGGGACCCCCGAGGGCATGATGGGGGTGCGCGATTCCAACGGTATTCGTCCCTTGGTGATTGGCACTTTGGTGAACCCCGATGGTCCTCCGAATAAGCCCCTCTACGTTTTGGCTTCTGAGACCTGTGGCCTAGATATTATCGGTGCGGAATATCTCCGGGATGTGGAGCCTGGGGAGATGGTCTGGATCAATGAGGAGGGCATGGCCTCTCACCATTGGGCGGAGAAGCCTGAGCCGAAGCTCTGTGTCTTCGAAATGATTTACTTTGCGCGTCCCGATAGCCATTTCCATGGGGAGACGTTGTACACCTATCGTCGCCGCATCGGCCAAATTTTGGCCCAGGAGCATGCGGTTGATGCGGATATCGTCATGGGTGTGCCCGACTCCGGTATTCCTGCTGCGATCGGCTATGCGGAAGCTGCGGGCATTCCCTACGAAGAGGGCTTGATTAAGAATCGCTACGTGGGTCGTACTTTTATTCAGCCCAGTCAGGTGATGCGAGAGGCGGGGATTCGAATGAAGCTCAATCCGCTCAAGGATGTGCTGGAAGGCAAGCGCATTATCGTTGTGGATGACTCCATCGTGCGAGGCAACACCAGTCGCAAGCTGGTGCGGGCGTTGCGGGATGCAGGGGCCAAGGAAGTGCATATGCGCATTTCTTCTCCGCCCATTACCCACCCCTGCTTCTATGGCATTGATACTGACTCCCAAGATCAGTTAATTGCGGCAACCAAGACTGTGGCTGAGATTGAAGCGCAAATTGAAGTGGATAGCTTGGGCTACTTGAGCATCGAAGGGATGCTCCAGGCAACGCGAGAGAATACTGACCATTTCTGCCATGCTTGTTTCAGCGGTCAGTATCCGGTGAACATTCCTCAAGAGTTGCGAGGCTCGAAGCTGATGTTAGAGAAAGGTGGTGTGGCAGCGACACAGCCTTCTCTGACCCCGATCGCCTAAGGGGACTGAGTTTGGTGGTCCTAATGGCCTGTGAATAGAGATGGGGGTAGAGGACCGAACATTATGTTGGTTTTCTAGCCCTATCCAAATCTGGATTGCCCTCCCATAATGTAGGGGAACTGATTGTCGGAGGCTTTTGGGATGCATACGACTTACGACTCGGATAAGCGCAAGCTGCTATCGGCTGTTTGCCATGGTTTTGGCTTTTTCGGCCTGTCTTTTATTTCCATCGGTGTTCCCATTGCCATCATGTTGGTGTCTGATGACCCAGTGGTGAAGGATAGTGCGAAGGAATCGATTAGCTTTCACATCAACCTATGGGTCTTGGGAGGGGTGCTTGGCTTCCTCTACTTCATTCTGATTGGCTGGCTGCTGTCGCCGATTTTGATCCCTGTGGGTTTGTTTTATAACTTTGCGCTACCTGCGTTTGCGGTATATCGCAGCTTGACGGCACCGGATGAGGTGTTTAAGTATCCGTTTATCTTCCGCTTGCCTATCTAGACTGTCAGCTTCTAGGCGTGGATGGCTGGCAACGGTTCGGTCAGAGGCCACCGCTTCTGCGTGGTACCGAAAGCTAGAAGCTAAGGAGTAGAGATGCCGGGATTGGCTATCTCTGCTCCTGTCCTGTTTTTGGGGCTTAGGAAATGGGCTGTGGGCCTGTGCTGGCGACGAGGCGATAGGCACGAGCATCCACCATTTCGTAGGTGCCTTGGCCCATGGCTGTGCTGAAGCGCGCTTCGATCTCTGCTAGTTCATCCGCTGGAATACTCTTCCATTCCTCCAGGGTGAGCCACCAGAGAGCCGTTACGACTTCGCTGGGGTCTTCGGCACCGAGCCAGACTTCTTTCTTGTGGAAGCCGGGCTTGAGAGAAAGAGCTGCGGTCCAGATTTCTTTGTCTTGCTGAACAAATTGCTCCCGTAGTAAGGGCTCGACGCGGAAGCGTAAATACTCGACGTACATGGATGATTGCCGGCTCAGGGGCGGAAGAGAGATGGTTTCACGCTAGCATTTGAGCTGGCCTTTCTATCCGTTGCTTTGCTATGTCTGATCTTGCTTATCACGCTGAACGAGACTTGGCGATCGCAGCGGCTTTGTCAGCGGCCCAGCTATGCGAGACGGTGCGGGCTGAGCAACTCGCCAATGCGGTGGATAAGCCCGATGCCAGCCCGGTGACGATTGC
>CALLPZ010000493.1 GCA_938015405.1 uncultured Pseudanabaenaceae cyanobacterium | reverse complement strand
CCAAGCCATCCTCAACCAAGCCAAAACCCAATACGGCCCCGATAGCGACGCTGCCAAAGTCGCCCAAATCGGCCTAGACCTATTTACTGAGTTCGGCTACGACCTCCCCGCCAGCTTCTACGACGTTCACCTCGCCCCCCTCGATCGCGACCACATCTTCGAAGAACGCGCCCTCCGCTACGACCCCCGCGACCAAGACCATAAGAAGCCTTGGGATGCGATTCTCCACGCCTGCAAAGTCTTTGCGATTCAAATGAAGGTGCAAAGCGTTGCCTCTCAGCAGGGCTTCACCTACCAGCATGGATGTGCTTGCAACTCCCATTTGTCTAATATTGACTTGGCCACCGGAGCGTTTGATTATGCGATCGCGCCCGAGAAACGTCAGCGCTGGCTGCGCAGCTTCCTCTGGACCGCCTGGTATGAATATACGCTGTTTGATCTGATTCCAAATACGACTTATCTCGTCTAGCACTCACTGAGGGTTGAAGCATGGCAATACGAACAGCCACTGACTTAGATCAAAACAAGATTCATCGCATTTATAGGTCAGCTTTTCCTAAAGAAGAAAGGGAAGTAGTTGCCCAACTTGCGGTCAACTTACTTCGTCAGAACACCACTCCTTCAACCCTGTCCTTCGTGGCGGAAATCGAAGATTCAATCACGGGTCATATTGCCTTTAGCCCTATAACTCTCACTGAAGATCGCAACTGCAAAGGCTACATCCTGGCCCCCCTCGCCGTAGACCCCAACGATCAAAAGCAAGGCATCGGCTCACAGCTTGTCCAGCACGGCATTCAACAGCTCTCCCAACTGGGCATTGATATCCTGCTGGTCTATGGCGACCCCAAATACTACGGCCGCTTTAGCTTCAACGAAGCAACAGCCAAAAACTACAGCCCCCCTTACAAACTGGAATATCCCTTTGGCTGGCAAGGGCTGATGTTGAGCGATCTGCCTCCGGCAAAATCCCCCGTCCAAATCACCTGCGTTCCAGCTTTAAGCGACCCAGCAATGTGGTAGCAGTTTGCCGATGAGCTAATCTCTTGAACCCCCAAGTCAACCCCCCGGTGTCTTTAGAGACATTGGGGGGTTTTGTCCGTTGCCAAACGGGTTGACTTAATAGGCCGACAAGCTGTCATCCCCAATGTCCTGCAACAGCTCAGGGTTTTGCTGCTTAATCACCGGGCTAGCCCGACGTATCACACCATCGTTACCCTCAATAATGACAAGATACTTCCCTTCTTCAAGGCGCTCACGATAGCCCTGACTATCCCCCTTGCCTAGCGCCAAGATCGGTCCACCGTTAATAAAAATACTGCCCATGGAAGCCCCAAAGGCCCCCATCAGTCCACCACCGATGTGATTACCAATGTCACCCGCCCAAGAAAAGGTCTGTAATCCAGTGGTGAGACTAAAGGCAACGCCCCCAATGAAGCCAAAAGGAACGAGCCAAGTCGCCATACGCTTCATGCGCCTACGACCAATTTCGTTAGGGTCCTCGAAAGCCAGGTCACTGAGATCCTTGTAACCTCGGCCCACAATTGTTAGTTGAGCTGTGGGTAGCTCAGCCTTTTCGAGAGCGGTATAAGCAGCCTCGGCTTGGATGCGATCGCCCATTACGGCCACCAAATAGTTCATGAAACCCTACAACGAGTTGTTACAGCAGCTTGATCTTACTCAAGGTCGCCTCGGGTACAGGCCCCTTTGTCCTAAAATTATCCACCGGGGACCTGAAAAATACTAGGTCTACCCCCTGTAACAAACAGCCATCGCACGCAACAGCCAATCACCATGCCCAAGGTTCTCGTGTCCGATCCCATTGATGAAGTGGGAATTGAAATTCTGTCTCAGGTCGCCCAAGTCGATGTAAAGACTGGCCTCTCTGAAGCAGAACTCGTGTCGCTGATACCCGACTACGACGCACTGATGATTCGCTCGGGAACCCAGGTGACGGAGGCAGTCGTTGAAGCCAGTAAAAAGCTCAAGATTGTTGGCCGGGCTGGTGTAGGTGTCGATAACGTCAACATCCCCGCTGCGACCCGCAAAGGCATCGTGGTGGTCAACTCCCCCGAAGGCAACACCATTGCAGCGGCAGAACATGCCCTGGCCATGATGATGTCCATGTCTCGCTACATTCCCGTGGCCCATGGCTCCATGAAGGCTGGGGAATGGAACCGCAAGGCCTATGTGGGCCGCGAAGTCTATAAAAAGACCTTAGGCGTGGTGGGCTTAGGCAAAATTGGTGCCCATGTCGCCAAAGTGGCTAAGGCCATGGGCATGAAGCTGATTGCCTATGACCCCTTCATTTCAGCAGAGCGAGCGGAGCAGTTGGGCTGCCGCCTCGTGGACTTAGACATGCTCTTCCAGGAAGCAGACTACATCACGCTGCATGTGCCCAAGACCAAGGAAACGGCGAACATGATCAACGCCGAAACCCTAGCCAAAATGAAGCCGACAACGCGCATCATTAACTGCGCTCGCGGTGGTGTCATCGACGAAGCGGACCTGGCCGAAGCGCTCAACAATGGCGTTATTGCCGGTGCGGCGTTGGATGTATTCGACAGCGAACCCTTAGAGGCTGATTCTCCCCTGCGCAAGGTAGAAAAGAGCATCGTACTCACCCCTCACCTCGGTGCTTCCACCGCTGAGGCCCAGGTGAACGTGGCGGTGGACGTGGCGGAGCAAATTCGCGACGTGCTGCTGGGCTTGCCTGCCCGGTCTGCGGTGAATATCCCTGGCCTCCACCCCGATGTCTTGGAGAAGATGCGCCCCTACCTGGAGCTCGCCGAAGTTCTCGGCAACCTCTTGAGCCAGTTGGTTGGTGGTCGGGTTTCCCAGCTAACCGTTCGTCTCCAGGGCGACCTTGCAAAGGAGCAGAGCCAGCCCCTGGTCATTGCCTCCCTTAAAGGCTTGCTGGTTCAAGCCCTGCGCGAGCGGATCAACTACGTCAACGCCACCATCGAAGCCAAAGAGCGGGGCATTCGCGTGATTGAAACCCGCGATGAGGCCGAAGGCGACTATGCCAATGGGTCTCTCTATCTCTCCGCTGTGGGCGAGAAGGGTGAGCATGCCGTGGTGGGAACCATTCGCAGCGACAACGAAATCGTGATTACCAACGTCGATGAGTTCCCCATCAACGTGCCCCCCAGCAATCACATGCTGTTTACCCTGCACCAGGATCGTCCTGGGGTGATTGGCAAGATTGGTTCCTTGTTAGGCAGCTTCAATGTCAACATTGCCAGCATGCAGGTGGGTCGCAAGATCGTCCGAGGTCAAGCAGTCATGACCCTAAGCTTGGATGATCCCCTGCCTGATGGTGTGCTGTCATCAATTACCGATATTGATGGCATTAGCGAAGCCTACATCGTGAAGCTGTAGCGCTGGCATGGATGGAGAGGGGCAGAAATGCTGGGTAACTGGCTGATTCAGCCCTGTACTGTGCAAACCGCATCCAGTCGCTGGATGCGGTTTGACTGGAATGGGTTAAGGATTGCTCCCCCCAATAGCAGAACATTCAGCGATAATTGATTTCAGCAATAGCGAACTTACGGGACGTGAGGTGAAGGCTCTTGACCAATGGTTGGTGGGAAATTGAAGTTCGCTGCGATGCATCGCTAGAAGACTCTGTACTCTGGCGGTTTGAGCAATTTGGCTGTCGAGGTTCGGCCAGCAGCTATGGGAATGATGGCTTCCAGATCAAGAGTTATATTCCCGAAGATGAGGTTCAGGTCCTAGACCTGGGCGCCCTTGCCATCGGCTTTAAGCAAGATGCCTTGGCTATGGAGCTTCAGCCACCAACGGTGAACTGGGTCCGCATTGATGAGGAAGATTGGGCTAGCGGTTGGAAGTCCCACTGGAAGCCTGAAGAAATTGGCGATCGCTTCCTCATCTGCCCCGCCTGGATTGAGCCCCCCGCCACAGAACGGGAAGTCCTCATTCTGGACCCCGGTTCTGCCTTTGGCACGGGTGCCCATCAAACCACGCAGCTCTGTCTAGAGTCCTTAGAAATGCGGGTGCCGGGTAGTGACTCTGCACAGATTATTGCCGATGTGGGCTGCGGCTCCGGCATTTTGTCCATCGGTGCCATTAAGCTGGGTGCCAACCGAGTTTACGGCGTAGACACCGATAGCTTGGCCGTGAGCGCCACAGCCAAGAACCGTGACCTAAACAGTTTGAGTGACAGCCAGATCAGCGTTGAGATGGGCAGCATTGAGCAAATCAAGGCCCTAGCCGATGCAGGAATTGAGTTCGATGGCATCGTCTGCAATATTTTGGCAGAGATCATCGTGACGCTGGTGCCGACCATGACGGAAATTGCCACGCCCAAGACCTGGGCCATTCTCAGCGGCATTTTGACCACCCAGGCCCAGGAAATGGCAACCTTGCTGGAGCAACATGACTGGATTGTGGCAACGCTGTGGAAGCGGGATGAATGGTGCTGCTTTAATATTCGCCGTCGTTAAGGCGATCGCCCGAACAGATTGCGATCGGAGAAGCTGTTGCCCATGACCCCACGAAGGCTATTGGTGACCGGGGGAGCTGGTTTCATTGGTAGCCATTTTGTACGCCATTGGCTCAGCAACTATCCTCGGGATCACGTCACAGTGCTAGATTCCCTGACCTATGCAGGCAATCGGGCGAATTTGGCGGATTGCTTAGGGCGATTCAAATTTGTGACAGGGGATATTAACGATGGGGATCTGGTTGAGCAGCTCCTGCGGGATCAAACGATTGACACCGTCGTCAATCTCGCTGCAGAGTCCCATGTAGATCGCTCCATTGCGGGTTCCACAGCCTTTTTACAAACCAACGTGGCGGGTTGCCTAGTCATGCTAGAGGCGTTTTATCGCCATTGGCAGGCCCAGGCAGAACCCCAAAACTTTCGGTTTCTGCAGGTCTCCACCGATGAGGTCTACGGCACCCTCACCGTTGATGCTGCCCCCTTTAACGAGCAATCCCCCTTTGCCCCCAACAGTCCCTACGCTGCCTCCAAGGCCAGTGCGGATCATTGGGTCCGAGCCTATCACCACACCCATGGCTTACCGACCCTTGTCAGCCATTGCAGTAACAACTACGGCCCCTATCAATATCCCGAGAAGCTGATTCCGCTCATGGTGGTGAATGGTTTGCGCGGCTTACCGCTGCCGATTTATGGCGATGGCCAACAGGTGAGAGATTGGCTGGCAGTGGAGGATCACTGTGCAGGGCTAGATGTGATCTTGCAACGGGGGCAGCCTGGAGAGCATTACAACGTGGGAGGCGGCGGTGAAATGACCAATCTGGCTTTGGTCAAGCAGCTTTGCAGTTTAATCACTGAGTTATGTCAGGACTTGCCCGTCCCGGACGTTGCTGCACTCATTGAATTTGTCCGCGATCGCCCCGGCCACGATCGCCGCTACGCCATCAATAGCCAAAAGCTACAAGCCTTGGGTTGGCAGGCCCAAATCCCCTTGGAACAGGGATTGCGAGACACAGTCTCTTGGTATCGAGATCACCCCACTTGGTGGCAGCCACTTTTAAGCCATTAACCGCTTGAATTTCCTACCGTTATCCCATTGGTAATGCATTAGTTGTGGGGGCAAAGCTAGCTTCTTCAGCAGGTTGTGGCCGATGGGGAGTCAGACCCTCTGGCCAAAGCGAAGGATCAAGGTAAACATCACGTCAAGAATCTCTGGCGAGTGGGCCACTTTTCCCCTATAGTCTTTGTGCTTTCAAGGTCTGTCGTATTCTATGGTGAGAGAATTATTGTTCTCTCAATCCCAAGAGGCGTACCTGCCAGGGTCTATATGGGTCTAATGAGAGATTCATTAGATGGGCATATTTGCATATACTCATCGCTAAAGTGTGGTCATGTTTGAGGAAATAGGAACAATGTTAAACCTACGTAATGCTCTGATCGCCGGCTTGGCTCTGTCTACTGTGGCAGCAACTGCAGTTCAGGCTTCTGCTCAGTCTGCTAACGATTACAACTACATCGGCGTTGGCGGTAGCGACGAGGGTTTTGTCATTAACGGCAAGGCGACCTTAACCGACAACCTGTCCTTGCGCCCCGCTGCATTGACCGAGTTTGATGACTTTACTTTCTTGATTCCTGTTACCTACGACTTCAATTCTCCTTCCCAAACCGGCGAAGACCAGCTTCTGCCTTTTGCAGGTGCTGGTTTGCGTGTTGATACTGAAGGTGATGAGAACGTTGGTCTCTTATTGACCGGTGGCGTAGATTATCGCATTACTGAGAAGTGGGTTGCCAACGGCTCTGCGAACCTTTCATTCATTGGCGAAACTGAGTTTGACTTCATCTTGGGTGTTGGCTACAGCTTCTAAGCCAGCCGTTTCAACATTCAGCAACTTGCTGATTAGATTCAGTTAAAAGTGCGATCTGTCCCAGGGACAGATCGCACTTTTGGTATGGATTTGTGCTGCTGAAATGAATAGATTGGTTGGTATGAATCTTTGCTCTCTTCCTCAATCCACTCAATTTGGAAAGACCCTGGGGGCCATCGTACAAATGCGACATCAATCTCGAAGCATTGAGTTGGGGACTTTAACAGCGCGACGAGGATCAGGTACTTTGCCATCGAGTTGAATCATGAGCTGGCGATAGGCCTCTTGAGCTCGATGGGAGCGGGGGTAGGTGAAGCGACTGCGCACTTCTTGGGCATCGGCCCGAGCCGCTTCTTCTTCACCGAGG
>CALLPZ010000492.1 GCA_938015405.1 uncultured Pseudanabaenaceae cyanobacterium | reverse complement strand
GGCCTATCCGCCAGTGTTGTTGGTGTCGGTTCTGAATGCTCAGATTTGGCAGGGTAAGGGGGGAAGTAATCCGTTGCTGTCGCTGGCGTTGGAGAATCGAGATAATGTGGCGCTGTTGTTTTTCTTTGTGACGGCGGCGATTGCGGCTCCGGTGTTTGAGGAGATTTTTTTCCGGGGCTTTTTGATGACATCTTTGACGAAGTTTTTGCCGTCTTGGGGGGCGGTGGTTGTGAGTGGTGGGATTTTCGCGTTGGTTCACCTCAGTTTTTCAGAGGTGTTGCCGCTGATGACGTTGGGGATCATGTTGGGGTTTGTGTATGGGCGATCGCGCAATCTATTGGCGTCGATTGTTTTGCATGGGCTTTGGAATAGTGGAACGTTAATTAGTCTGTTTTTGCTGGGTGGGGCTTTGTCATAGGACTGCTTGCTATGGGCTAGGGCTGCATGAGGCACATCCATGGCCATGGGGGCTGGAGGGTGTGGTTTTGCGGCTGCGGCTGTGCTGTTGAAGGAGGGGCTGGAAAATCGAGAGGGTTTGTATGTTGGGTAGGGGCTTAGGCCTTTTCCTGTCTGGTTTTGGTTCATGCTGAGCTATTGCCAAAGGGCTGGGGTGGCAATATATCTGTGGCTTTTGCAGTGATTGGCTGCGGTTGTTGTGGGACCGAATATTTACGCAGCTAGGTTGCCTGGGTGTATGCTTCGCTGAACCTCTCTCCCTTGCTGGTTCTCCGCCCTTTTCTGGTGAGGTCTGAGTACCCTCAAAGGTTGCTTTTACATAGGTTGGGGCTGATTTTCTAGGGGGCTGTTTTAAGGTTCAGTGGTTCTCCCTAGGTACTTCGAGTCGGCTTTCCCGTATAACTCACCTAAGTTAATTCTTCGATGGCTGCATAAAGACCGCGTTAGCGATCGCCAGTCCCACCCCATCAGGGCTTTAGCCGCTGCTTCGTAGAAATTTGTCTTGGGTTTCAATGACGTGACTCCCGCCGGGATCGATCTTTTTTGAGCCTAGCCGCGCCATTTTGGCCAACTTAAGATATTTTTCTTTAAGGCAAACGGTAGCCCTTTTACAGGCAGCCTCCGAAACATGACCCCGTTTCTGCGTTGTGCCATGTGATGGAATCTAGGATTCGTGGTGGTCTGGGTTCTGGTCAGCGAGCGATAAAGCGCCCGAGAAGATTGAGGAGTTGTGAACCATGGCCGCAAGACCCGCAGAAATCGATTACGTCAGTGTGCCCTTACCCAATGCTGTTCGGCCTAAGCGCCGTGCGGCTAGAAGTTCTGCGCGCCGTGCTGCCTATCGCCGTCAATCTGTTCAGAAGACTGTTGCCCCGGTGATGCCCCTGGCGACGAAGCAGGCATTGCCTGCACTGGTTCGCAATCTGGTTGCGTTGCAGCGAGGTTCGTCAGTGGTGCTGTTTGTGCTGGGTGCTTTGACCTTGGGGGTCTACAGCCGCACTGTCCATGCTCAGCGGTCTTGGAGTGAGGCCTATAGTGAGCTGGCATCGCTGCGTCGCCAAGAGCCTCAACTCACGTTGGCCAATGAGGCGTTGAAACAGCATTTGGCAGATACGGCTGAGCAGCAGGATTCAGGGTTGGTGAATCCTGATCCGTTCAATGCTCTGTTTTTGGAGCCTGCGACGCCTCGTCCGCTGCGCGATGCACCTGAGGCTGTTGACTTGCAGAACCCTGAGTTAGAGCAACCTCTCAGCTACTAACGCGTTTGCCTGATTAGAGTCTGGTAGAGCCTATTGGTTAGCGTTACGCCAGTCCGGTTTGGAGGGATTGTTCGGTGGGTCAATGGGTCATCGTCCTCAGGTTAGTGACCCCCCACTCCCATGGCTGTTTCATGACGGCCCGATTAGAATTCAACCTGGAACATGTTGGCGCGATCGCGTCAGCTGCGACTGAACTGGCATTGCTGAGGCTTTCTGGCTATCTCTGAACCCTAGCCTTGGCTCGCTATCTACCAAGTAACGTCGGTTAACGTTGCAACACTGCCATTTCAGATGCACCATTCCGATATGTAGTGGTGCTGTTGCAGTCTCGGCCTTTTGGCCCTGCTCCGAAACTTGTCCCCTGAGGGATAATCCTTCAACTCCCGCGATCGCTTCACTAGTTGATCCCTAAGCCTTTGCGTTTTAGGCTAGGTTGAGTCAGCAACTGGTGTGCCCGATACCCACTCCCACATCTCCCTGCAACGTATGGCTTCCACGCTGCCCCCTGCATCTACCCAGCGACGCCCTAAGACCCGTAAGGGGAATCCTAGGCATGTCAAGCCTCCTGCTAAGCCTGCGAAGGCTCGTCCAAGCTATGCCCTCAGCCCTGCGGCTCGCAAGCGCCTCAACAAGCTGTTGTGGTTGAGTGAACAGCGTTCCGTGCGGATTATGCTCGTTTGGGCTGCACTGATGATGGCCCTGGGTGGTTTGAGTCTGAAGCTCTTCCAGCTTCAAATTCTCCAAGGGGATGATTTGGTCGAGCGGGCAGTGGGCCAGCAAACGGCAAATTCCAAAGCTTTTATTCCCCGTCGCCCCATTCGCACCCGTGATAATTCCACGCTGGCGGTGGATCAGTCGGTCTACACCCTCTATGCCCACCCCCAAATTTTCTCTGAAGATATTGAAGTGGTGGCGGAAAAGCTTGCGCGCGCGTTAAGCATGTCGACGGACGAGGTGCTTCAGAAGCTTCGCCAGCACGATACTGGTGTGAAGCTAGCCGACACGGTCAAGGACAGCACAGCTCGCCAAATCCGCCGTCTCTACATTGATGGCCTCGATTTGTTGCCTCGGCCCCAGCGCTTCTATCCCCAAGGCGATTTGTTTGGCTCTATCGTTGGCTATGTCAACGATGAACAGAATGGCCAGGCTGGTGTTGAAATGAGCCAGCAGGACCAGTTAGAGCGTCCCTCTCTAGACCTGCGTATTCGTCGCACGGGCGAAGGCCAGGTGATTCCGGCTGACTTGCCCGAGGGCTTCTTGCACCAGGACGACATGGCATTGCAGCTCACCCTGGATCGCCGCCTCCAGCGAGCGACTCGTGTGGCGCTGGATAACCAACTGGAGGAATGGGGGGCAAAACGTGGGGCAGCCATGATCATGGATGCCAAGGATGGGTCTCTCTTGTCCCTCGTGGTGGCGCCCACCTATGACCCGAATGAGTATTGGGAGTCGGATGTAGAGTTATTCCGCAACTGGGCCGCGACGGATCTGTATGAGCCGGGATCGACGTTTAAGCCTCTTAACGTGGCGGTTGCCCTTGAAGATGGCAGGCTGTCTCCCCAGGACTATATTTACGACGAAGGCCAGCTGGTTATTTCCCAGCATATTGTCCAAAACCATGACTATTCCGCTGCGGGGAGTCGTGGCTCGATCAGCTTGCCTCAGGTGTTGCAGTTCTCTAGCAATATCGGCATGGTGCGGATTGTGCAAAAGCTTGATCCCGGCAATTACCATGCCTGGTTAGAAAAGCTCGGCTTGGGCAAGACCCTCACCACAGACTTGCCGTCTCCCCCGGCCAGTCAGCTGAAGAGCTTGGAAAAATTTGAGACCTCGCCGATTGAGCCAGCGACTGCTTCCTTTGGCCAAGGCCTTTCCATTACGCCGCTCCAGTTGGCTCAGCTCCATGGTGCGCTGGCAAATGGCGGTAAATTGGTTTCTCCTCACGTGGTCGATGGCCTGGTAGACAGTAAAGGGCATTTCCACTGGCGTCCCGAGTTGCCGAAGCCCCGTCAGGTCTTTTCGAAGGAGACCACCCAAGCGGTGCTGGAAATGATGGAAAGTGTCGTGACCCAGGGGAATGTGTCTGTGGTGCCAGGCTACCGCATCGGAGGTAAGACAGGTACTGCCCAGAAGGCTGAGAATGGTGTCTACGTGGCTGGAGCTCGAATTACCAGTTTTGTGGGTATCTTGCCGGTCCAGGATCCCCGCTATGTCGTGATTGCGGTGGTGGATGAGCCCCAGGGTAGCAATGCCTATGGGTCTACAGTGGCTGCACCCGTGGTGCAGGAAATTATTGAATCCTTGGTGAGTACCTTAGGTCTACCGCCAACGGAGCCCATTGCCTTGGATGAGAATGGTGATCCGGTAGCAGTAGATGTGGATGGCAATCCTGTGACTGCAACGATGGAAAGTGGTGCCGCTGTGGAGGGCATTTGGGCTCATTAGGCACATGAGGGAGGGAGACCTGAGGCTGCACTGGGTGAATTCATCTTTGCAAGTGGGTTCTGCTCCTCTGCCCCTACGCTCTCTAATTGCTGTGTAACAATGGGGTCTAGCTGCCTTGGGGACTTGTTTGTGACTGCTCAACCACCTGCTTCTTCCGTAAACTTGGAGGCGTTTCGGTATGGGGGCCGTACGATTCGCCGAGCTGAGCGATCGCTCCATTGCTCTCCCTTTCGGCCGAGCCTTTTCGTAGCCATGCAAGCGGGGAGTGTTCCCTTGATGGCGGCAGTGGGAAAAGTTGGCGTGGATCGAGGTTATAGCCTTCGGCCTCTGCCAGAATTAGGGGCCGAAAGTTATTTGCTGTGGCTCATCCAAACCGGTGTGCTGCGTCGGGAAGTGGATGGCCAAGGGATTACGGATAGCTTCCGTTTAACCCCTCTGGGTCGCCATTTGGTGGAAAAATACTCTCATCACGGTAAATTCCCTCAGGTTGGTCTGTTAGATCGTTTCTATAATGCTTGGCAGCGCTGGATGCGCTTGCCGATTTGAGTTAATCGTCCCGAAAGTGAAATCTATCGGGCGTAAGAGAACAAGTCAGTTGAATTCGAGACCGGTTCCCCCAATCACGGTTGTTCCATGAAATCCATAATGGTGGTGGGCACCACGTCCCATGCGGGTAAATCTTTAATGGCAGCGGCAATTTGCCGCATTTTGGCTCGCCAAGGTTGGCGAGTTGCCCCATTTAAGGGCCAGAATATGGCCCTTAATTCTTACGTCACAGCCAGTGGCGGCGAGATCGGCTACGCCCAAGCATTGCAGGCCTGGGCTGCGGGGGTCACCCCTCGTATTGAGATGAATCCAATCTTGCTTAAACCCCAGGGGAATATGACCTCCCAAGTGATCATGGGGGGACGTGCTGTTGGCAATGTGACTGCCCAGGATTATTACGATCGCTACTATCAGCCTGGTTGGCAGGTCGTGGAAGAGTCTCTGCGCCGCCTGGGCTCTGAATTTGACATCATCGTCTGTGAGGGGGCGGGTAGCCCTGCGGAGATTAACCTCAAGCACCGTGACTTGGCGAACATGCGCGTTGCTAAGCATGTCAATGCAGCGACCTTGTTAGTGGTGGATATTGACCGAGGCGGCGCTTTTGCCCATGTCGTTGGAACCCTTGAGCTGCTAGAGCCTGAGGAACGGGCACTGATTAAGGGCGTCATCATCAACAAGTTCCGAGGCCAGCGTTCGATCCTTCAGCCCGGTATTGACTGGTTGGAGGAGCGTACGGGCATTCCAGTATTGGGCGTCATTCCTTACATGAATGACGTTTTCCCTTCTGAAGACTCCCTCGATTTGATGGAGCGCCGAGGTCGCAAGAACAATGCTGAAATTCAGATCTCTGTGGTGCGCTTGCCTCGAATCTCTAACTTCACGGATTTTGATCCCCTAGAAGCGGAACCTTCGGTGTCCGTTAAGTACGTTGATCCTCGAGAGCCCTTGGGGTATCCCGATGCCGTGGTCTTGCCAGGTTCGAAGACAACCATTCCCGATCTGCTAGCGCTGCAAAAGAGTGGCATGGCTGATGAGATTAAGACCTATGCAGCTTCCGGTGGGACGGTGCTAGGGATTTGTGGCGGTTTCCAGATGATGGGGCGGATTTTGGCTGATCCTGAAGGAATTGAAGGCCAGGAGGGTCGCTTCCAAGGCTTGGATCTGATGCCGATTCGCACCTTGATTGCTGGGGCGAAGATTGCTCGTCAGCGGATGGTGAGTTCCAACTATCCCCAGGAAGGTCTGCCAGTGGTGGGCTATGAGCTACACCATGGCCGTAGCCAGTTATTGGATGCCGAGGGTCAGCGCCCGGCTGCTAGCAGTAGCTTTGGTGTCAGTACAACGACTGCAGCGCCTGCTCCTGTGGACACTGTGGCGCATCATGCGCTCTTTGATGATGCGAGCTTAGGCTTGGTGGATGATACCCAATCTATTTGGGGCACCTATCTCCATGGCATTTTTGATAATGGTCCTTGGCGGAGAGCTTGGCTCAATCGTTTGCGTCAGCAGCGGGGCATCAAGGCCTTGCCGACTGGCATCGCCAACTACCGCAATGAGCGGGAAAAGATGCTCGATAACTTAGCTAAGACCGTTTCCGAACATTTGGATCTGTCTAAGGTGCTTGAAGGATTGAAGTAGTTCCTTGGGGTCAGTCGTTCAGGATGGACAGGCTAGCGGCGGAGGCGATCGCGCCAAAACCGCCAGAATCCTCCCAAGATAAGACACATCAACAGGGATGATGTCAGGTCTGTCAGGAGGGCTGGGGGCAGTAAGCCTGCTGCAGGGAGCTGAGTGATCAGCCAGCGCAGACTCAGCACAATGACTAGGCTGCCTACCAATGTCCAGACAATGGCCGGCTGGAGGTATGGACTGCGTTGGCGGTAAAGCCACAGCTCAGTCGTAGCCCAGCCCATGAGGCCTCCACCCAGGAGGTTTAATAGCAACTGAGTTCTTGGGGTGAGCCAGGCGAATTGCTGGTTGGGGTCACCCTTAAAGAGCTGCAAGCTTAAAGCGATGATGAGCCATTCAATCAGGACCATGGCTGCAGTCACCATGGCTGCGGTTTGTAGGGCTTGCCCCCAGGGCAATGACTTTAGGCTGCGGAGGGGATTGGACAAAGTTCTTGGGGCCAGGGTGGGCAGAGGACATCGGTAATGATGCAGGAAGATGCTTCGGAAGAATTGCCTTCTGTTATGGATCTGCAACTCAATCTAGATAGAAAAAGTAAGGGCTAGGCATCGTTGCCCAGCCCTTACTTTTTTGCGATTTGCTATTACAGGTGGGCTTAGACTTCTTCGTCGTCCAGATAGGCTACGCTCACAGCCCCCAGCATGAAGGCAAAAGCTAGAGGTAAGGGATTGTTGGTGAAATAGGCTGCACACCCTGCCATCACAGTTACTGCAATGGCAACGCCGTACCAGCGCTTTTCTACCGGGCTGAGGCCTTGCTCCCGTTTAATCGCATGGAGCACGTCATAGGGAATAGGCTGAGGCATCACAGCCCCAGGAGGAAAGCCCCAATAACGATAGCGCTCTAGGAAAATATCGGTCCAACCATTTTCATTAGACCAGTCTTGAATCCAGTTGTAGGCGTACTTTTTCATGGTCTAAAGGATGTTATCGTCGCAAAAATCTGGTGGGGTATCGAGGTCAGCGATGAGCTGAGGCTCGCATTCGATTGAGGGGGCGAGGGAAAAATCTTGTGGGAGTTTGGAGTCTATGGATTACAAGACTTCACGCTGGCTGGGCGTTCGCTCACTTAGAGATAACAGGATCTTCTAGAATTCAGCTTGATCCCTAAACTAAAGTTTACCAATTTCCCTGTTTGCAATGCTTTGAGGCGATGCTGCGCAAGGTTTCTTTACGCCTAACGACTCTCTAGTCTGGACTTACATGGAGAGGGTGTGAATAGTCTGTGGTGAAAGGAGTAAGTTTAGAGCCAGCCTTTGCCCTTGCTGATGACGGCATGGAGCCAGGGAGTCTGATGCCCTGTATTGCTTCGGTTGTATGGCTGGGTGGCTAATCTGGGCTTGTACCTAAACAATCTGTTGGGCAATGTAGGCGATGCATGGGGAGTAGAACTTAGGGCTGACAGCTCCTTAGATGCTCTAGAGTCAATTCCACCAGACTGTGGATTTGTTGGGGCAATTTACCCCCGCTTTGTCTGGCTCGACTTAGCTGGCGGTCAGCCTTTTGGCGATTGCATTCGCCTTTGAAATGCTCTATTGTCCATCATTAAATACTGGCTGGCTCTAGCTACAGCTTTTGTGCTGCCAGCTTAGAATCAAAACAGGATGGGATTGTCAGTGACTCGGTTGTTAGGGGAGGCCAAAACCAGTGAGTGATCTAGAACCAATTCAACAGAGTCGGTTGGGTGAAATTGGCCAGCTACTCAATCAAGCTCGCCAAGAGAAGGGCATGACCTTGGAGGAGGTTTCTGGTAAAACTCTGATTCGCGCAACGATCCTGAAAGCGATTGAGGAAGGCGATGCTCGCCCTTTGCCAGAGCCGGTTTATATTCGTGGTTTTATTCGTCGGTTTGGCGATTTAGTTGGGCTGAACGGGACTGAGCTGTGTGACAGTTTTCCCTGGCAGCCTTCAGGCTCTGTGCCGCTTTCGTTTGTGACTGCTGGGAATGTGGCTGTGGCTAAGAAGCCTGCTCAGGAGTCTAGTGCTGCTGCGAGTCCAGCGGTTGAGCAACGTGAGCCCCAAGAAGTGAGTGCCGAGTCTACTACAGGTCTCGTTTCGGGTGATGTGGCCACTGCTGTGGTGGCTGAGCAGTCTGAGCCTGAGCTTGGCTCAGAAAACAATCCTCTTGATGTCTCTGTGGATGGCGGTGCTGAGCCAGCGTCGGGCTTGCCTGAGCCTGTAGCCATAACTGAGTCGGTAATTTCAGAAGAGCCTCTCGCTGCAGCGTCTAATGACGTGGTAACGACTGAGTCTGCAGACCTGACAGCTGCAGCTGTGGAGGAGAACGCTGGATCTCGGCCAGATCATGATGCAGCCTACGAGAGTCGAGCGGCCCTGTTTGGTGTGGCGGATGCAGATGGCATCGCTGGCGAAGATGATGCTCCTGCGATGAGTCGCGGTGAGGCTGCAAGCTCAGAGGCTCCGATTGCAGCAGCAGAAAAGGTTGTGAGTGCAGCGCCTGATGACGGTCGTGCCCCTGAGTCTTCCACCGCAGGAGCTGGCGTTGCGACCCTGCCTCCACCGCCTGCCCCTGTCTTTTATCGCGAGCCTGAGCAACGCAGTCCTTTGCCTTGGATTTTGGCTGCAGTGGCAGCTTTGCTTGGCTTGGGCATTGCGGTGCTGGCCTTTGGTAATCGTCCAACTGCCCCGACTGTCGCAGGTGACCCGGATGCAGTGGAGCAAGTGGAACCGTCTAGTGAGGGGTCTACAGCCCCAGAAGGTGATGCGACTGAGGCTGCGACTCCCGCTGAAACGACGCCTCCTTCCGCAGCTGTGGCTTCGGATAAGGTTGTGTTGGAGCTAGAGGTTAAGGGCACGGAAGATGCCTGGATGGATGTCTTGGTGGACGGTGAGTTGCAAATCGAGGGAAATCAAGTTCCTGGGTTTAAGCAGCGCTGGGAGGGCGATCAGGAGATCGAACTCGCCACTGCTCGTCCAGATATGGTTTGGATTTCTGTGAACGGGAGCAAGGCTCAGCCCTTTGGCAAGCTCGCGGAAGCGAATCCTGTGAAGGTCGGGGGCTTCAAGCCTGCCAATGCCCAGTAGTAGATTGCCCCATGGCGATGATGTGAATGTTGACCGTGCATTAGAGCGTTCCTCGCTTTCATCTGATGTAGATGGAAGCGAGGAACCGATTCTTGTGGACGCTTGCCAGGTTTTAATCCTCGGAGGCTGTGGTCGTATCGGGGCTGCGGTGGCCCTGGATTTGTTGAACCATACAGAGTCTGAGTTGTGTTTGGCGAGCCGCCATCCTCAATTGCCTGCTCACCTGGTGTCTTTCCGCGATCGCATCCAATTACTGCGCTTGGATTTGAGTGATCGCGAGGCCGTAGATCATGCGATCGCTGCCCAAGCTGCTGAAGGTGTGGGTCCAGATACTTATGCCTACGACCTCGTCATCCATTGTGCTGGACCCTTTCGCCAGCGCGATTTAGCGGTGCTGCGAGCCTGTATTGCGGCTGGGGTGAATTATCTGGATGTGAGCGATAGCCCGGATTATGTACGGGAAGCCCTGGCTTTGAAGGATGAGGCCGTTGCTGCTGGCGTGACAGCCATTGTCAGCACGGGGGTATTTCCAGGCCTCTCCAATAGCATGGCGCGTTTGGCTGCGGAGCAG